>JBBSEL010000769.1:0-3156 GCA_038239755.1 Chloroflexia bacterium
CAATGTCGCCGCTCACATAATCGCGGTGCCAGGTGCCCCATTGCTTGCGCAGATAACGGTTGCTGGTAGGGTCGTAGACCCACTGCACGTCCGAGCGGCTGAGGGTGGAGAAGGTGAAGCCCACACTGCCACCGGACGGGCGGGCATCGGGGGCCACTTCGGGGCCGTGGAGGAAGTAGGGCAGCAGCGAGGGCGCGGATAACCCTTTGCGCGCCCCCACCTTCCAGAGCTGGCCCGTCGAAGTGTAGAGGTTGTGCGGCAACTGGCGGTCATCGCTGCGCCAGAACGGCATGTTGCCATCGAAGCAATCCACGTCGGTCAGCATCCCCCACTCGTCCAGCAGGTCCTCGGCCTCCCAGCTTCCGCCACAATGGACATACAAAGAGCCGAACGGGCGCGCCCATTCTAGATAATAGGGCCGGGCGCTGCGTACCGGGCCGACGGTGCCGGGGTCCTGGCTGAGGAAGATCGCCATAAAGCGGGTGATGCCACCCTCGGCCAACGCCTCATAGACCACGTCGGCGCTGTTCAGCCCGGTCTGCGGCGCGGCGTCGGGGTGATTGTCGATCATGATCGTCAGCGGCACGCGGGCCAGGGTCGCCGGGTCGGCGGGGAGGCCGGTGAGCGGATTTAACCCGGCAGCCGCCTGGGCCAGCGTCGGTTCCAGGGTCGGGGTCGCCGTCGGCGGGGGCAAGGGCGTATCGGTCGGCGGCGGGATCGGGGTCGGCGTATCCGTCGGCGGCGGGACCGTGGCCGGGAGTTGCGCCAGCAGCGCCAGGGTCGTCGCGTCCACCGACACCGTGGGCAGGGCGGTAATGTCCGGCGTGGGGTTGGCGAGGAGAAGATCATCCGCCGTAGGCACCGGGGTAGCGACATCAGTTGGCGGGTCCAGCCCGACCGGGAGCGGCGTCACCGTCATCGCGGGCGGGTTCTCCACCGCCGCCTGTGACGGCCCAGCCAGCCACCCGGAGCCGACCAGGGCCAGCGCCAGCACCACCACGGCAGGCAGCACGATCCAACCCACCAAAACCAACCAGGACCGGCGGGGAGCCGCCGAGGGATCGGGCTTCAACATTGGGAATTGCCCTCACAAACACACAAGGCTGACCGCTAGCCACATTTATGTCAACCTCAATATAGCATAGGTTCGCAATTTGTGTCAATCGTAGAGACGAGAAATCAGAAATTAGAGACAAGAATTTGGTTCTTCCTATATCGTGAAAAACGGATTTCTAATTTCTAAAATCTAATGTCTCGCAGCCCCGGCCTGTATGGTACAATATCACCATGAATACTGCCACTGCGCTGGTGGAATTGCTCCACCGCTACGAGATTCGGCACATCTTTGGCGTGCCGGGCGACACCAGCCTGGCCTTCTATGAGGCGTTGCGCGCCGATGGGCGGATCGGCCACATCATGGCCCGCGACGAGCGCACCGCCGGGTTCATGGCCGATGCCTACGCCCGGCTGACCGGCGCACCGGGGGTGTGCGAAGCCCCCAGCGGGGCCGGGGCCACCTATCTGCTGCCGGGGCTGGCCGAGGCCACCGGATCATCGGTGCCGTTCCTGGCGCTGACCAGCGACGTGCCGGTCGGCGGGCTGGGACGCGGGATGCTGACCGCACTCGATCAAGAAGCCCTGATGCGCCCGGTGAGCAAGTGGACGAGCCGGGTCCTGCGCCCCGAACTGTTGCCCGAAACGGTGCGCCGGGCCTTCCGCGCCGCCACCACCGGTCGCCCCGGCGCGGCCCACCTCAGCCTGCCCGAAGACGTGCTCCACGCGCCGTTCCCCGCCGAACACGAGCCGGAACTCTACGCCGAGGCCGCCTGTCGCCGCGCCCCCGCCTATCCCGCCCGGCCCGACCCCGCCGCCGTGGCCCAGGCCGCCGCGCTCTTGCGGTCGGTGGGCCGTCCGGTCATCCTGGCCGGGGGCGGCGCGGTCCTGTCGGGCTGTATGGCAGAATTGACCGCCCTGGCCGAACTATTAGACGCACCCGTCGCCACGACGATCACCGGCAAGGGCGCGATTGCCGAGACCCACCCGCTCAGCCTGGGCGTGGCCGGGGGTAACGGCGGGCGACCCTACGCCAACATCGCCCTGACGACCGCTCCGCTGGTGCTGATGGTCGGCTGCAAGGCGAACGAGGTGGCGACCCAGCGCTTCAGCACCCCTCGCCGCCACGGCCCACCAATCATCCAGATCGACGTAGACCCCCAGCAATTAGGGAACACCTACCCGCTGGCGGTGGCCCTGTGCGGCGATGCCCGGCTGGCGCTGGCCGATCTTGTGGCGGCACTGGTGTCTACTAGATCAGACGAACAGACGGGAGACGGGTCGCGCCCCGCCGCCCCCGAAATCGCCAACCACCGCACCCAATGGCTGCGCCAGGCGCACGCCCAGGCCATCGCTCCCGAAGGCACCATCCATCCCCTCACCGTCATCGACGCGCTACAAGAGCTACTGCCCGCCGACACGATCCTCTGCGCCGACGCGGGGACACCCACGCCCTACGTCGCGGCTTACTATACACAGGCAACCGCAGGGCGGCAGGTGCTCATCCCCCGCGCTCACGGCGGCCTCGGCTACGCCATCCCGGCGACGGTGGGGGCATGTTACGCCCGGCCCGGCGCGACGGTGGTGGGGCTGTGCGGCGACGGCAGCTTCGCCATGAGCGCCGCCGAACTGGAAACCATCGCCCGGCTGCGGCTGCCGATCACCATCCTCCATTTCAACAACGGCACGTTCGGCTGGATCAAGGCGCTCCAGGCGCTGCACCAGAACGGGCGCTACTTCGGCGTGGACTTCACCCACAACAGCGCCGCCGTGCAAATCGCCGCCGCCCACGGCTGGGCCGCCCACACCGTCACCACCCCTGCCGCCTTCCGCGCTGCACTGGCCGACGCGCTGGCCCACCCCGGCCCCACCTTGCTCGACCTCCCCACCCCCTCCGAAGAAGCACTGATGCCCCCGGTGGCGGCGTGGCAGAAGCGGCCCTCTCACTAACGCTCGTTAGAGCAGGGCCGCACCATACAAACCAGACCGCGCCGGAGGCTAGACAAGCTTCCGGCGCGGCGCTTTTTGTGGGGGAGTTGACGCGAAGCCGGGGCACCGCCTGCCGTGCCGCGCAGGTGCCGGGCGGGGGCTGCGGCGGATCGG
>JBBSEL010000770.1:0-3146 GCA_038239755.1 Chloroflexia bacterium
ATATAGGCCGACACGCGGTCGGTCTGCTCGATCGGCACATAGAGCCGGTCGCCGTCGGCGTATTCGAGCAGCATATACTCGCGCTCCGACGTGTCTTCTTCGGTGTGCGGCAGCGGGCTGGTGCCCCGGCCCTCCGGCTGCGGCGCGCCCAGCACCCGCTTGATCAGCCCAGCATAGCGGGCGATGCCGTGCTCGATATGGACCACATAATCGCCCGGCTTGAGGTCGCGCAGGAACTCTTCGACGGCAGCAGTACGATTCGCCTTCTTGACCGTGCGGCGGCGCGGCTGCTGGCGGCCAAACAACTCCAGGTCGGTCAGCAGCGTCAACTGCATCGGGAAGCAGCGCCAGCCCTCGTCCAGCGTCCCATGCAACAGGTGCAGCGCCCCGGCGGCGGGCGGGTCCAGCAACGGCTCATTGTCGGATTTTGGATTTTGGATTTTGGAGTTCGCGCGGGGGGTGGGGGTTGGGGGTTGGGGGTTAGTGACGGATGGTCGTTCGCCGTTCAGCCCTGACCCTGGGCCCCTGGCGCCTGTCCCCATCCCCGGCGGCAGCTTGCGCCGGGTGGGATAGATGTCCGCTTCCTCGAACAGTTCGCGCAGGCGCTCGGCTTGCTGGCTGACGATGACGACCCGCTGCCCCGCCGCTAGCAGCCCGCCGACATCATCGATCGCCGCCCCCAGGTTGCCGGTGTAGAGCTTGGGCGGCTCAAAGTCGGGCAGCGGCAGCACGAGGAGTTGGGCGGTGGCGGGGGCAGGTTGGGCTTCACCCTCTTCGATATCCAGCGCGCCGATGTCCAGGCGGGAGATGCGGCCCAGGCGCGAGGCCAGATCGTCCCAGCGGATGTAGGGGGCGCGCAGGTTGGGGGGCATCTCGCCGGTGCTGAGGAATTCACTGTACAGTTCTTCGGCGGCGCGCTCCAGTTCGCCCGTCGCCAGGCGCACCGCTTCCGGTTCGTCCACGATGATCAGGTCGCCGGGGCCGCAGTAATCGAGCAACGAGGCGGGGGTGGGGGTGAAATAGGCGGTGAATAGTTCGCGCCCCTCGAAGGACTCGCCCGCCGCCAGTTGATCCAGTTGCAGCGCCCAGTCTTCCTGCACTTCGGGGCGCGTTGCCGAGCTATCGAGGGTGTAGAGTTCGGCCAGCGCCTCCTGGCTGCGCCACAGCGGCAACTCGCAGGACGGCGGGATGACGATGCTATCTACCGGGTTCTCTGACCGCTGGGTGTCGGGGTGAAACAGGCGCAACGACTCGATTTCATCGCCCCAGAACTCGATCCGCACCGGGCGCACGCTCGTCGGCGGCCACACGTCGATGATCCCCCCCCGGCGGCTGAAGGTGCCTGTCTCGTTGACCACGCTGGCCGGCTGGTAGCCCAGGTCTAGCCAGTGGGCCAGCAGGTCGTTCACGTCCACCGTATCGCCCTTGCTCAGGCGGCGGCTGGCCCAGCGGAAATCCTCCGGCGCAAAGGTCGGCATCATCAGCGCCGCCGCCGACGCGACGACCAATTTTGGATTTTGGATTTTGGATTTTGGATCGTCGCTTGCGCCATCGTCGGGCGGGGCGAGGGCGGCGAGGACTTCGAGCCGGGCGGCGGTGATCAGCGGGTCGGGCGCGATCCGTTCGTAGGGCAGCAGGTCGGGCGTGGGGAAGAGCAGCACCCCCTCCGGGTCGGCAGCATACAGGTCGAGCGCCGCCGCCACTTCGCGGGCACGTTCGGGCCGGGCGCTGATGATGAGGATGCGCCGCGCCCCCAGTTCGGGGTCAGCAGCCAGCGCGGCCAGCAGGTAGGGCTTGGCCGCGTCGAGCAGGTCGCCCGCCGCCACCACCCCCGGCCCTTCCGGCGCGGCCAGCACCGCGCTCACCGCCCGCCGCACCCGCCGGTACGCCGGGTGGGCCTGCGCCAACGGTAACAAACCGGCAAGACTCATGATCCCTCACTCACGTTAATCAGACGCCAAGAGGCCCCGGCGCTGCGACACCGGGGCTGCACAACCAATCTTCAGTTCCGCCGCCAGTCTACCATAGGCGCGGCGCAGGTGTCAATGCGGGACAGTGCCGCCACCGAGTTCGGGGTGCGTCACCAAAGCACGAATCGCGGCTTCAAAGTCGGCCACCGCCCAGCCGTGGTATTGGGGGATGCCCGCCTGCCCGGTACGCCTGTCGCGGATCTTGAACGCGCCTGCTAAATTAGAATAGACCGTGTTGCACAGCAGCGCCGAGTTGCGTCCGGGCAGCGCGACGTTCATCCCGATTCAGTGCTTCCGACGGGAGCAGCGGGAATGATTTTCGCGTCCCCGCCTGCCGCCGCCAAGCGGGTTTGTGCAGCGAGGGCTTGATCATAAGAGACGGTCCGCAGGACGATGTTCATAGGGTTGCCATTCGAAAGGTTTATCGCTGTGAACAGACTACAACCGGTGAGTGCTCGCAGGGCTTTCATGACGGGTATATGGTAGCCTTCGGACAAAAGGATCACATCCCAATAGGACAGGTCAGCGGATAGGGGGGGCGTTGGGCGACGGGGACGCCGACGGAAATGCAAAGGTCGGCCTCCAGTCGCAGGTTGGTCAACGGGCTGCCAACCATCCAAGAGCAACGTTTGTACGTAGGCCTGGAACGCAGGGGCAAAGAGATCGGTGGCCCAGTCTAGGACCCCATCCGGTTGCGATTTGAGGAGCCAGGGAGAAGTAGGACCAGGGTAGCGGGCACCACTGGCTTCACGAATATCCAGTTGGAATGCCACGTCCGATTGCCCGTCTCCTGGGCCCCCAACATAGAGGATGGTTCCCTGATCCCAAGAAGCGTCTTCTAATTCCGGCGTGTCCATCTGAAGAGTATAGCACAGGACTTTATCTAAGTCTAGATAGCTCAAAACTGATCCACCCGATGCGGACGCGCCGCATTGCGTAGCGAGGCGGTGTTCAACAAGGCGATGAACATGTCCAGCGTGGCGAATGCAGGCAGCAGGAGGAGCCGATGGCATGGTATTATAACCCCATCCGAACACAAGGATCGGGGGAGTGCAACCAAGATACCAAAGAACAGGGCTAGCGGTGGGGCGTGGGCACTACCGTGGCGGGGACGACGGTGCCGGGCAGGGTGGCGGTGCCGGTGATCGCCGGGGTGGGGGTGGGCGTGGGGGTCCA
>JBBSEL010000771.1:0-3145 GCA_038239755.1 Chloroflexia bacterium
CGGCACCCCTGTCCATTTTTGATTATGAATATGTGACCGAGATACTCAAGGGTCTGATAATCTTCTCAGAACAGATGCCGAGGCTATTACCTCAATCACAGACACAAGCCCAACGTCAAAGTATGATTGAAATGAAAAAGCAAATGGAATCAACTAGTAAGATAATCCAAGGCCTATATGCTAAAACCATTTCTTTGCGAATTTATCCAGACGCGAGTTCGAGTATTCCTTACTTGCGTGGACATCTTGAACCGTTAAGCTTGCAGTACAGCCGTGAGGATTTGTTATTCCTTTATGGGCAAGAGCGGCAGACTATGTGGACCGTTGTAGGCATTATTGCGAGCGCTCCTCAATCAACAACCGCGCTACAACCTTCTCCCATTCAAGCTCCTGCTCCAGCGAATAACCAAGTAGATATGGAAGCGTTGTTGGAGCAGTTTCTTGTAAGCTTTTCAGCTACAGGAATGAAGTACAAAGTAACGAAACCAGCAGTGGGTATTGTGCCCCTGGCTATATATGCACCCATCATAGCATTTCAGTAAGGAGTGTAGTTAATGCACGAACAAGTCACGACCTTGCAGCAAGAGGCCGAGGGTGCCCTGGCCCAGGTGGGCGACCTCGACGGGCTGCGCGGCTGGAAATCGCAGTACCTGGGCGACAAGGGGGCGGTGACGCTGCTGGCCCGCCAGATCGGGCAGCAGCCCCGCGAGGAGCGCCCGGCGTTCGGGCAGGCGGTGAATGCCGCCAAGACCGCGCTGGAAGCCGCCTTCGCCGCCGCCGAAGCCCGGCTGCGCGAGACGGCGCTGGATGCCGCGCTGGCCCATGAGGGGGTGGACATCACCTTGCCGGGTCGCCCGGTGCCGGTGGGCACGCTCCATATCATCACCCAGACCGCCCGCGACATTCTGGACACGTTCGTGCAGATGGGCTTCCAGATCGTCGAGGGGCCGGAGATCGAACTGGACGAGTACAACTTCGGGCTGCTCAACATCCCGCCCGAACACCCGGCCCGCTCGATGCACGACACGTTCTACCTGGACAGCAACGAGCGGATGGTCGCCCGCACGCACACCTCGCCCAATCAGATCCGGGTGATGCGCGGGGCTGCGCCGCCGATCCGGGTGGTGGTGCCGGGGCGCACCTACCGCGCCGAGGCGATTGATGCCAGCCACGAGGCGCAGTTCCAGCAGATCGAGGGCCTGGCGGTGGACGAGCATATCACCCTGGCCGACCTGAAAGGCACCCTGGCCGCGCTGGCCCATGCCCTGTTCGGGCCGGAACGCAAGGTGCGCTTCCGCTGCGACTACTTCCCCTATGTCGAGCCGGGGGTGGACCTGGCGATCCAGTGCCTGATTTGCGGTGGGAGTGGCTGCCGGACGTGCAAATATGTCGGCTACCTGGAAGTGATGGGCGCGGGCATGGTCCATCCCCAGGTCCTCCGCAACGGCGGCATCGATCCTGACCGCTACAGCGGCTTCGCCTTCGGCCTGGGCGTCGAGCGGATCGCCCTGACGCGCCACTCGATTGACGATATCCGCTATTTCTACAGCAACGACCTGCGCTTCTTGCGCCAGTTCGGTGGGTAGTTATTAGTTATTAGTCATTAGTTATTAGTACTTTTTTCAGGACAAAACTAACAACTAACAACTATTAACTAACGACTCAAGGAGACGACAATGCCGATGCGTGTGCCACTGTCGTGGCTGAAAGAGTATGTGGATATCCCCGTGCCGCCGGAACAATTGGCGGCGGGGCTGACCCTGGCCGGGCTGGAGATCGAGAAGCTCCACATCATCGGGGCCGAGTGGGACAAGGTCTATGTGGGGCAGATCGCCACGCTGGAGCATCACCCCGACGCCGACCGGCTCTGGTTGACCCAGGTGGACTACGGGGCTGACCAGCCCTTGCAGGTGGTGACCGGTGCGCCCAACCTCCATCTGGGGGCAAAGGTGCCGCTGGCCCTGGCCGGGGCGGTGCTGATTGACGGGCACAATCCCGGTGGCGGCAAGGTGACGCTCAAGCCGACCAAGATGCGCGGGATCATGTCGGCGGGCATGGTCTGCTCGGAGCTAGAACTGGGCCTGTCGCAAGAGCACGAAGGCATCCTGATCCTGGCGGACGATGCCCCGGTGGGCGCGCCCTTGCAGCAGGTGTTGGGCGACTATGTGCTGGAACTGGACGTGACACCGAACCTGGGTCGCGCCCTCAGCCTGATCGGGATCGCCCGCGAAGTCAAAGCGATCTTCGGTGGCACCCTGCGCCGGCCCGCCGCCACCTGGCATGACGACGGCCCGCGCGTCGAGGAGGCGCTAGACGTGGAGATCGCGGACCCCGATCTCTGCGCCCGCTATATGGGCGCGGTGATCGACGGGGTGACGGTCGGCCCCTCGCCCGCGTGGCTCCAGAGGCGGCTGACCCTGGCCGGGCTGCGCCCGATCAACAACATCGTGGATATCACCCAGTACGTGATGTGGGAATACGGCCAGCCGCTCCATGCTTTCGACTACGATCTGGTGGAGGGGCACCGGATCATCGTGCGCCGCGCCCGCCCCGGCGAGCCGATCCGCACGATTGACCATGTGGATCGGACGCTGGACCCGCAAATGCTGGTCATCGCTGACGCCGAGCGCCCGGTGGCGTTGGGCGGAGTGATGGGTGGCGAGACGAGCGAGGTTAGCGACGGCACGACCCGCGTCCTGCTGGAGTCGGCCAACTTCGAGTATCTGAACATCCGCCGCACCGCCCGGCTGCTGAAGATCCACTCCGACGCCTCGCACCGCTTCGAGCGCAACGTGGACCCCAACATCGCCCAGGCGGCCCTCGTTCGCGCCGCCGAACTGATGCGCGAGTTGGGCGGCGGCACGATCCGCCACGGCATGGTGGACCGCTACCCGCGCCCGCGCAACCCCATCGTGGTCACGGTGACTCCGAACGAGACCGAGCGGCTGCTGGGCCAGCGCCTCTCCGCCGACGCCATCGCCACGCACCTGCGGCGGCTCGAATTCGGGGTGGAGGTGCCCGCCGGGGCCGGAGACGACCCCCACGCCGTGCTCCAGGTGACCGTGCCGACCTACCGCAATGACGTAACCATCGCCGCCGATCTGGTGGAGGAGGTCGCCCGCATGGTCGGCTACGACAACCTGCC
>JBBSEL010000772.1:0-3142 GCA_038239755.1 Chloroflexia bacterium
GGCGTGGCCCTGCTCGACGCCGCCACCGTCTTCCCCCTCGTCTACATCGTCCGCCAACTCGCCGCCAGCACCCCGCCGCACTCCGCACTCCGCACTCCACTCGTCGCCATCGGCGCGGCCTGGGGCTATGCGCTGCTGCCCACGGCGTTCGTTTACTTCTCGGAGGCGACCTACAGCAACCTGTTCGCCCAGGCGACGTTTGCCTTCACCCTGGCCCCGTGGGTTGGCGTGCTGGTGGGGCGCGGGCCGGGACAGGGCAGGCGCGGATGGGGGCTGTGGGTACTGCTGCTGGGCGAGCTAACCTTGACTTTCCTGGGGCACTATGGTATGCTGATCGCCGCCCTGGGTATCGGCGGCTTATCGGTGATTCTGCCGCTGATCGCTGGGCCGGGGGTGGCCCGGCAGCGTGCGAGATGGGTGCTGACGGCCCTGATCGGGGCGACGGCGCTGGCCTTCGCGCTCTATTACGTCAACTGGCTCCCCGATATGCAGGCGCAGATCACGGGCATCCTGGGACGCAAGGGGCCGGGCACCCCGTTCGATTTTGGCGCGCTGCTGCGCCGCACCGGGGGGCGGCTCGACCAGCAATGGGGCGGGGCGCTGGCGCTCGGCGCGGCTGCGGGGTTAAGCCTGGTACCGCTTATGCTGCGGTCGCAGGAGGCCCGCCGCCTCGTGGCTGCCCTTTTCGGCGCGGCCTTGCTGGCGGGGGCGATCTTCGCCGCACTGGACCAGACGGTGGGCGACAGTATCCGGTATCCCTTGTTGCTGGCCCCGTGGGTCGCGCTGGGAGCCGGGACGTTCTGGGGGCTGCTGGCCCGGCGCGGGGCGGCAGGCCCTCTTTTTGTGGCCGTGCTCGGTCTTACCGCCGCCTGGCACCTGCTCACCCTCTGGGTCGATCTGGTGCTTACTCACTACCATTAGTAGGCGGTAGGCAGTAGGCGGTAAGCAGCACGTAACGAGTAAGAATCAACCACCAACCACTAACCACCAACCACCAACCACCAACCACTAACCACTAAAGCCTATGATGCGGCACGACCTGTACGAAGACATGTTCCTCAAAGAACAGGATTATTGGTGGCATGTCGGCAAGCGGCTGATCGTCTATAAACTGCTGGAGAAGTACCTACCCGGCCCCAGGGCGGGGCGACAGACCCGGCGGGCGCTCGACCTGGGCTGCGGCACCGGGCGCAATCTCGATAGCCTGGCCCTCTATGCTACCCCGGTCGGCCTGGACAGCGCCAACGAGGCGCTGGAGTTCTGCCGCACGCGGGGCCACCGCCATCTGGTGCAGGCGATGAGCCTGCCTTTCGCGCCCAACTCCTTCGACATCGTGACCGCGCTGGACGTGGTCGAGCATGTGGACGACGACCTGGCGACGTTGCGCGAGGTCTACACGGTGATGCGGCCCGGCGGCATCTTGCTGATCAGCGTTCCAGCCTACATGCAATTGTGGAGCTACTGGGACGACATCCTGGGCCACCGCCGCCGCTACACCACGCGAACAATGCGCTGGGTGGTGGAGCAGGCGGGCTTCCGGGTGCGAAAGGTGAGCCACAGCAACATGGCGATCCTGGCCCCGGCGTCGGCGCTGCGGATGATCAAAGGGCTGCGCCACCAGGCGGTGGAACGCGCCTACACCCGTGGCTTCACCAGCGAGCCGAGCACTCCCGAAACCGATTTTGTGCCGGTGCCGCGCCCGATCAACGCCGCGCTCACCGCCTATTATCACCTGGAAAGCCGCCTCTTGCGCCATTATAATTTGCCGTTCGGCCTGTCGGTCGTCTGCGTGGCGCAGAAGCCGGGCGAGAAACGAGGGACCACATGAGCGACGAGCAGGTGCCGGATCATATTGTCGATCGGCTGCGGACCAACCTGCGCGGGGCCGGGATTCCGTTCACCGATGCCGATCTCGATGGGATCGTCGGCAAGGGGTTCGTGCAGCGGGTGGTCTTGTTCGAGCAACTGACCCCGCACTTCCCGGCAGACGGCGTGCCCGACTACCTGGCCGCCTGGGGCCGCGCCTCCGACCTGGGCGATCTTTTGCCGACGAGCGGGTCCCTGAGCGAGGAGCCGACGGAAGGGGGCACCATTTCCTCCGGCTTATTGGACGAAGTCGCCGCCGACTCCCCGGCGCAGCAGCGGGTGCCCTCGCTGGCCGAGATCGCCCGGCAGATCGAGACGCGGGCGGTGTCCCCGGTCGAACTGACCGAGCAGGCGCTGGCCGCGATTGCCGCCCAGGACCCGGCCCTCAACGCCTTCCAACTGGTGCTGGCCGAGCGTGCCCGGATCGCGGCCCGCGAGGCCGAAGAAGAGATCGCGCGGGGATCATACCGGGGGCCGCTGCACGGCGTGCCCGTCGCGGTCAAAGACCTGCTGGCGATGCGCGAGACCGTGACCACTGCCGGGTCGAAGATCCTGGCCGATTGGGTGCCCGATTTCGACGCCGCCGTGGTCGAGTCGCTGCAACAGGCCGGGGCGGTGATCGTCGGCAAAACCCGCATGTCCGAGTATGCCTATTCCCCCGGCTCGAACAACGGCCACTACGGCCCGACGCACAACCCCTGGCACAAGGACCACGATACCGGCGGCTCCAGCAGCGGGTCGGGCGCGGCGGTCGCGGCGGGGTTGGTCTTCGCCGCCATCGGCACCGACACCGGCGGCTCGATCCGCATCCCGGCGTCGCTGTGCGGCATCGTCGGCTTCAAGCCGACCTTTGGCCGGGTCAGCCTCTACGGGGCGACCACCTTGGCCTGGTCGCTGGACCACGCCGGGCCGATGACGCGCACCGTGACCGACGCGGCGCTCCTGCTCGACGTGCTGGAGGGCACCGACGAACGCGACCCGCGCACCCGGCAGGTGCTGGTGCCGGTGGTTTCCCGCCTGGAAGGGGGGGTCAAGGGCTTGCGCGTCGGGGTGGTCCGCGACGACGGTACCGGGCGCGACCTGGGAACGCCCGAGGTGGTGGCAGCTTGGCGCAAGGGGCTGGCCGCGCTGGAGACAGCAGGGGCCGAACTGATCGAGATTGACCTGCCCGAACTGGAAGCGTTGCGGGTGGTCAACAGCGCGATCCTGGCGCTGGAAGCGGCGACGTTCCACGAACCGATGCTCAAGACGCGGCTGGACGACTTTGGCGAGTTCA
>JBBSEL010000773.1:0-3133 GCA_038239755.1 Chloroflexia bacterium
CGCACCCCGCCATCAATGTAGAGCGTTTCGTCGGGGCCGGGCTGGCCCTGGTACAAGGTCGGGGCCTGCGCGGGGACAAAGACGAACGGGATGCTGATGCTGCACCGCACCGCCTCGGCCATGTTGGGGAACCGGACGATGGCGGGATCGTCCTCCTCATGGATCTGCCAGTGCGCCACCCGCCCCTGCGCCGCTTCCAGTGCCCGAGGCGCGGCCTCGCTGAGATCCCGCACGGCGGGAACATGGCGGGTGAAGTGCCAGACGGTCTGCTGGCTGGTGTTATAGTTGGTAGCGAGGATATACAGCCCACAGGGCGGGCGGGTGGGGCGCACGCCTTCTTTGGTCGACACCAGATAGGTCCGCAAGGCCAGGGAGAGCTTGTCGCCTAGAATCAGGCCGCGAAAGCGCGTCCCGTCCCAGTGGGTCAGTGCGGCGAGTGCCCCTTTCCAGTTGCGGTCCTGCACGGCGTTCGCGTCCATTTTCCCGCCGAACAGCGACCAGGCATCGCGCTGCCAGACATCCCAGATGTCGTCGGGGGTGTAGCCCAGGGCGAACATGGCCGCCATGATCGCGCCCGCCGAGGTGCCCACCGCCACCTCGATTTCGTCCAGCAGACCATGCTCGTCTAGCGCTTTCATCATCCCGATATGGGCAATCCCCAGGATCCCGCCGCCGCTCAAGACTAATCCTAGCTTAGGCATCAGACAACCTCCTCGTGGTTACGCCGTGGCAAGGCACGCAACCGGGCGGCCAGGTGATTGACCACCGTGGCGGTAGGTGCCCCGTCAGCCCCCATGCGCGCCAGTTCCCCCGTCGCATACAGCCGCCGCCCCAGCGCCACGCCCTGGGGCACCGCCTCCTCCCACACTTCCAGCAGCCACGCCGGGCGGGCCATCGGGGGGTAGAGGACCACCTCGGTATGGAGCGCGACAATGATCGCTTCCAGGTCGGGATCGGTCGGCCCGACCACCTGGATCGCCCGGCGGCGCATGAACGGCGTCGCCTCCAACAGGGCGATGCTGCCCGCCGCCGTATCCCGCGAGGCGTAATGGACCGCGCCGATGCCGACCATACGGATCGCCCCGGTGCAGAGCGGGCACGGCTCGGTCGTGGTGTAGAGGACGCAATCGAGCGGGTCGAGATCGGCGTAATCGAGGGCGACCAGCGCGTTGACCTCGGCGTGGGCCAGGCGATGGCCGTAGAGCGTGGGGCCGCTGGGCGTCGATTCGTAGATCCGGTTGCGCCCCCGCGCCAGCACCCGCCCCGCCACATCGGTGATCACCGCGCCGATGGGCAACGACCCGGCGCAATAGGCGGTCCATGCTTCGTCCAGGCAGATTTGCCAGGGAGGAGCGAGCCGGTTCCAGAACACAAGTACCTCATCGGGTGCCCGCACAGGCGGCGCGTGCCGGACGAGTGCGGGGGTTACTGCCGCCGCCGAACCACGTTCGGTCCAGAGCCGGGATCGGGGTCAGGATGCGGGCCGCCGGGGTCGCGGTTGTAGTTACTCTGCCCGCTGGGGCGCGGGGCGGGGCCGTACCCCGGATCGCCGGTGCGGGTATAGGTCGGGGTGGTCAGGGTCGAGAGCGTTTGCAGGGCCACCGGGGCGCTGCTGGTGACGTTGCTGGCGAGGGTGCGCGCCGAGGCGACGATGGTGTAGCCGCCCGCCGCCGCCACGCCGCCGCCGATGGTCGCCCCGTCCCAGGTGATCTGATGGTCGCCCGCGCCGCGCGGCACGCTGCGGAGGAGTGTCGCCACCACATGCCCCTGGCCGTCCATCACCTGCACGGTCACGCGGGCACTCTTGGAGACGCTGTAGCTGATGTGGAGCCGTTCGCCGCGCCCGTTGGGGGCGAAAGCCGGACGGTCGGTGTGCAGCTTGAGTGAGACGCTACCGAACCAACCGCCGAACAGCACCCACAGCAGGATGATCAACCCGATGCCGAACGCCGTGCCGGTCAGGGGCAGGCCCAGGTCGCTGCCGCTCGCCAGTTCATAGCGCACCTTACGGTCGAAGGCGGTCGTGTTCCCGGCCAGGTCGCTCGCCTCGATGTGGAGGTTGTTGTCACCCAGGATCAGGTCCACGGCGGTATCGAAGCGGCCCTGCGTGTCCACCCCCACGGTTTGCTGCTGCACGCTCAGCTTCACCCCCGGCTCGGTGTGGCCGTAGACTCGCACTCGCGCCTCGTGGACCACGGCATCGGCGGGGATGCTCTCGATTGCCACGGCGGGGGGCTGCATCTTCAGCGTGGCGCTCTGTTCGACGGTGGAGACGTTGCCCACCGCGTCGGTTGCCTCCACCTTGATCACGTTGCGCCCTTCGTCCAGCAACACGTCCACCGCGAACGTGCCGTCGGTGCCCGCCGTCGTCTGCTGGCCGTTCACCCGCACGCTGGACCCAGGGTCGGCGGTGCCCGTCACACGCACCAGCTTCTGGTTGGTCCACAGGCCCTCGGCGGGCTGCTCGATCTTGACCGCAGGCGGGCGGTCGAACAGCGACACGGTGCGCTCGGTGGCGGTCTCGTTCCCCGCCGGGTCGCGGGCGATGATCCGCAGCTTGTTGTCGCCGTGTTCGAGGTGGCGATGAAGAGTGAACCCGCCGCCCGGATCGGCGGCGACCACGTCGTTGCTGTCGGCAAACTGCACCGTCGCGCCTGGCTCGGTCAAGCCCTGCACGGTCAGATCGGCACTTTTCAGCTTGTCGCCATCCTGCAAGTTCGCCAGCTTCAGCGCCGGGGGCAGCGTGTCTACCGTCACAGCCACACTGCCGCTGGTGCTGCGGGCGGTGCCCCGCGCGGTCACTTCCAGCCGGTACAGGCCGTCCGCCGCCTGGTTGCCCTGGTTGTTCGAGCCGTCCCAACTCATCCAGTGCGGCCCGGCGGTCTCTTTCTGATCGGTGAACAGGGTGCGGACCAACGTGTTGTTGCCATCACGCACTACCGCGCTGACCGTCGCCGCCTCCGACAGGTCGTACCCTGCCGTGATCGCGCCGGGCACGGTTGTGCCGTCAGTCGCGGGGGCCGCGCCGGGGTGCGGGGAAAAGACGGTGCCGCTGGCCTTGACCAGCAGCGTGGGGGCGCGCAGCCATTCCAGGGGGAACATGATAATCAGCAGCAAGACCACCGCGCCGATC
>JBBSEL010000774.1:0-3132 GCA_038239755.1 Chloroflexia bacterium
ACGTATCTTCCGCTTCCGGCTCCGTATCGCTGCGCACCAGGGTCTCGGCGACCCAGGGATGGCTGGGGTCGAGGGTCAGGGTTTCCAGGCTCTGCATCTCGCCCGTCGCCGGGTGGCGGAAGGGGCGCGACCCGCGCTGGAACAGCCCCCGTGTCACCGCATCGTTGACCAGGGCGCGCACCTCGTACATCGGCAGCGGCAGGATACCCGATGCGGTCAGGTGGCGGGCGATGTAGGAGCGGATCATATAGGCGCTGCGGCCCTCTAGCTGGGCGATGGTGTCGATGAAGCGCACCCGCTCGTCGGGGGTCAGGTCTTCCAGGCTCGACGGGGCACCCGCCGGGGCCACCTGCGGCTCCTCGCCGGGCAGCGAGACATAGTCCACGCCGTCAATGACGCTCAGCCGCACAATGCCGCGCCGCTCGGCTTCCTGCAAAAATTCCTTGAACTTGAAGAAGCCGTACTGCTCGACATCGAACTGCCCCAGCCGTCGCCACAGGCCCTCTTGCACGTTGGGAAAGACCAGCTTGCGCCCGGCGGTGCGCAGGTCGCGGATCACCTCGACCAGCATCCGGTAGGCCTGCTCCAGATCGCGGCCCGGTTCGGGGGCACGCGGCGCGGGCGGTGTGCCGCCGTAGCGGTTCCCCGCCGGGACGTGCGGCGCGGGGCGGCCCAGGGCAAGCCGCAGGTCGCGTACTTCTTGCCGCAGGTTGACGATCTCATCGCTGAGCCGCACCAGGGTGGAACGCAGCCAGGTAGGCACCTCGGCGGTGACTTCGTCTTCCACCACCGCATCAGGGAGGCGCTGCACCCCCAGGTGACGGGCCAGCCGCTCGATGGCGGCAGCGGTCAGCGGCACCGGGTCCCGCGGGATGAAGGTGGTCAGGCTGTCCAGGCAACGCTCGTAGCCGTCGAAGCGCCAGGTGAAGCTGTCGGTCTGGAGCTGGTTATCGGGGTGAGCCACCGGGAGGACCAGGCGCGGGAACACCGTCGGCACATCGCTCCACGGCTGGTCCGGCTCCTGGATCAAGGCGCGCATACTGCCCAGCCAACTTTGCATAGTCCGGGCGGTGTTATAGGCCTGCTGGATCGGATTCTGATCGCGCGGGTTCGAGACGGGCAGGATGCGCCAGGAGCCGGGGTTTTCCTCATATTCCCACGGGCCGTTGATCGTGCCCCGCAGGCGGCGGCGCTCCATTTTCACTTCCAGACAGAAGATACAGGGTTTAACCGGGTCTTCGCGGATAACCAGAAAATCAACTTGGCGCTGGCCCCGCAGATTAGGAATTTGAAACTCAACGAACACATGATAGTTGTCGCCCAGGCGACGTAATGCATCCATTAGCCCGCGGTCGGCGGCCTCCTGGTTGCCCATATAAATTTTCGCCATGTCTCTTTCGTCCCCCTGAAGGTAAGAAGCAGGTGGACGCCACTGGTGAGGCGGGCCGGGGAAGGTTAGGGTACGGTGTGCCGAATGCAGCGAAGAACGATCAGAGAGAAGATCCCCGCCGGACCCAACACAAGGTCCGCAGGCTAGCAAAACAGATCGTCCGGCTGATAAGCGCAGAGAAGCTCAACTGAAGAAGCTCTAAACCCTTCCCGCTACTCGATAAACTCGAAGAACCCGCACATTCACGCCAGAGCGTGCCACGCAAAAGATAAAGATGGTTCGATAGATTCCGCCGGCCAATCATCAGCGTCGAAGCCGGAAGCCAAGCCACCCGATAAGACAGAAACAAAGGCTTGGTTACGACCCTTCCCCCGCGTCAGAACGATAAGCGGCGACCCCGCCGATAGATGACGCAGAGCCGGCCCAACTGACGGGCAGTGCTGGGGCCATTATACAACAAACCGGGCGGGGTGGGTAGGGGAACCCGTAATAGACGCTGCCCCGGTTGTGACGTTTTGGGGCGGGGGCGTGATATGATAAGTGAGGCCCGATTACGCAGCCTCCGCAGCAGGACAAAGAGCCGGGAGCTGGACGCGAAGGAGTAAACACGGTGCGGATAGATCCTTCCTCCTTGATCAGGAGCATAGATGTGGAAAGCCAGCAAACAGCAGCCTTCACTGCGTTGCCGGTGACCAAGCCGGGGCAGGAGGCAGTTACCGAACAAGAGCAGGCGGCAGAAGAGTCGCTCCCGATGGTTCCCGCTGGGGAGCCGGAGAGTGACGAGGCGTTGGCTGTGCGTGGCGACGCCGAAAGCTTTGTGCGCCTTTATCGGACCCATGTGTGGGCCGTCTACCGCTACCTGCTCGCCCGACTGGGCCAGCCCCAGGACGCCGAAGACGTGACCTCGCTGGCCTTCGAGCACGCCTGGATCAGCTTGCCCCGCTACCGCCCTATCGGCAGCTTCCGTGGCTGGCTCTTCACCATCGTCCAGCGCACCTTGTTCAACTATCGGCGCGGGCGCACACTCCCGGCGGTGCCCATCGACACGCTGGCCGAGATCCTGACCGACTCGGCGGAAGGCCCGGAGGCTCAGGCTATTCGGCGGGAGCAGGTGCGGCAAGTGCTGCAAGTGATCGCAACCCTCAGCCCGGAGCAGCAGGAGGTCATCCGCCTGCGCTTCCTGGCCGAACTACGCTATCCCGAAATCGCCCAAGTCCTGGGCAAGGGCGAGTCGGCGGTCAAGATGACCCTCTACCGCGCCCTGAAAGAAATCGAACGGAGGCATCCCAATGACGAAGCCCAATCATGATCCCACCGGGTATTGGCCGGAAACGGCAGAACCAGAGCTTGAACAGGCGCTCGCCTTGATGGAGCAGACCAGCGTGGTACGCCTGCTCCACCAGGGGGGCGACCCCCGCCCGGCGTTTATCACCCAACTAGAACACCGTCTACGCGAGGGCAGCCGAACCGAATCCTCGGCACTCCCGGCCCGCCCGCGACCGGGGCCGTTGACGTGGTTTCCCTGGCTCCGACGTGACGCGCAGCCGCGCCTCGGATTGCGCTGGCCGGTAGGACTGGCCGTTAGCCTGGCCCTGGTGGTGCTCGTGCTGGGGGCGGGATTGTGGCTCACCCGCCCGGCAGCGGCCAGTGCCGAGGCGATCCTGGCGCGGGCCGCTGCCGGGAACGACGTTCAGAGCGCGCACGGCACCCTAACCCTGCACCAACGCGAGACCGCCGACGGG
>JBBSEL010000775.1:0-3129 GCA_038239755.1 Chloroflexia bacterium
AACCTTTATTTGCGGGCCGACGCTGCTGGTCGAGGGGGTGGCGAACGGCCTGGCGCAACTGGGCATCGCCCCCAACCAGATACGAACCGAGCGCTTTGGACCGAGCGGCGGTCCCGCGTAAGCATAGGAGGAGGCCAACGGTGGAGACTGGGCAACCCGATCAACTCGACATGAATCACGCGCTGATGCTGGACGGCAACGCCGTGGCCGGACTCCTGTATGAGATTTTCGTGGAGGAGATGACCACCAGCCTGACCGAATGCGCGCAGTGTGGGCGCGAGGGCGCACTGGGCACGCTGTGGGCTTTCACCCAGGCACCGGGCGTGGTCCTGCGCTGTCCGGGGTGCGAGAGCGTGATGCTCCGCATCGTGCAAACCGCCGACGCGACCTATCTGGACGTGCGGGGGGCGGTCTACCTGCGCCTGGCCCGCGCCCCCCGCGCTGCCCCGGCCTGATCCCTGCGCCCCGATAGGCTTCGCTCCGGTCGCGCCCCGCGTGGGCGGCGCAGGCTTTTGCCGTCCGCGCCCCTGATCCGGCCTGCCGATCCGCGTGCCGACCCCTCCATGTTGTGATACAATCCAGAGAGCGGGCCGCCGGGTGCGCCGGGGTGCGGGGCACTGCGGGCGCAGGGCGGGCGCGGGCGCTGGAGCCTGCGGGGTTCCGCATATGCCGGGCGGCGCAGCCATTGGAGAGGAGCACAGACATGCTTGAGAACCAGCGTAACTGGGCGGGCAATTACGCCTACCGGGCGGCCCGCCTGCACTATCCCACCGCGCTTGAACAAATCCAGGAACTGGTCAGCCAGGCCCGCAAGGTGCGGGTGCTTGGCTCCCGTCATTCCTTCAATGATATTGCCGACTCGCCGGAAGATCTGATCTCGCTCACGCAGTTCGATGCCGGGCTGGCGTTCGACCGCGAACGACACACGGTGACCGTTGGCGGCGGGATTACCTACGGGCAGCTTGGCCCGCTCCTGCACCAGGAAGGGTACGCCCTGCCCAACATGGCCTCGCTGCCCCATATCGCCGTCGCCGGGGCCTGTGCGACGGCGACCCACGGATCGGGCGACCAAAACGGCAACCTGGCGACGGTCGTCGCGGCGCTGGAACTGGTCACCGCCGACGGGTCGCTGGTCCATCTATCGCGGGAGGCAGACGGCGACCGCTTTGCCGGGGCGGTGGTGGCCCTCGGCGGCCTGGGCGTAGTCACCCGGCTGACGCTCAACCTACAGCCGACGTTCGCCGTGCGGCAGGATGTCTATGAGAGCCTGCCCCTGACCCAACTGGATGCCCATTTCGAGGAGATCCTCTCCAGCGCCTACAGCGTCAGCCTGCTGACCGATTGGCAGCAGGAGGCCGTCAATCAGGTCTGGCTGAAGCGCAGGGTGGAGGCCGATGCGCCGTTCACGCCCGACCCGGCGTGGATGGGGGCGACGGCGGCCACAGTCCAGCGCCACCCGATCCTCCGGCTCTCGGCGGAACCCTGCACCGAGCAGTTAGGTGTCCCCGGCCTCTGGTACGAACGCCTTCCGCACTTCCGCATGGAGTTCACCCCCAGCAGCGGCGAGGAGCTGCAAACCGAGTATTTCGTCCCCCGCCCGCACGCCCTGGCCGCCTTCCAGGCGATCACCCGCTTGCGCGATCAGATCGGCCCGCTGCTCCAGATTTCCGAGGTCCGCACCATCGCGGCGGACGACCTGTGGATGAGTCCCTGCTACAGGCAGGATTGCGTGGCCCTCCACTTTACCTGGATCAAGGACTGGGCGCGGGTCCGCCCGCTGCTTCCGCAGATCGAAGCCGCCCTGGCCCCGTTCGCGCCACGCCCCCATTGGGGCAAGCTGTTCACCATGCCCACCCGCGACGTGCAGGCGCACTACGCCCGGCTGCTCGACTTCCGCCACCTGCTGGCGAGCTATGATCCCAGCGGCAAGTTCCGCAATGCCTTTCTCGACCGCTACATCTTCGGCACCGGGGACGACAACCCGTTCAACTAACGGCTCCCGGCGTCGTCTTGCGGCGGCTGCAAAGGGGCCACCTCTGTGCGGAGGTGGCCCCTTTTGGGTGGGGGCTGGTTACGGGCGGTTTGCCGTGGTACAGCCGGGGAAGAAGGTTTGCGCGGCGATCTTGCTCATCTGCCCGCGGGTGGCGTTATTGCCGGGGCGGAAGTAGGGGCGGTTGCCCGGCAGCACACACGGCTCGAATGCACCGCCACAGGGATAGCCGCCGACGATGCCACGACCCGCGATCCGCTCGATGTAGAGATAGAAGGGGCTGCCGGGCGGCACATCCTCGAACGTTTGCGTGGTCGGGGTTTCGGTGTATCCGGCGGCGAGACTGGTGATCTTGGACAACTGTCCCCGCGTGACATTGGCGTTCGGGCGGAAGTAGGGGCGATTCGTCGGCGGCTGGCACGGTTCGCCCGCCCCGCCGCAGGGGTAGCCCCCGACGATGCCGCGCACCGCCAGCCGCTCGACCCATAACCAGAAGGTGCTGGCGGGCGGCACATCCTCGAACGTCCATTGTGTGCTGGGGATCGGGTCGGCGAATTGGGCCGACTCGGCGATGATCTTGCTGATCTGGCCCCGCGTGACCGGGTTGTTGGGCCGGTAGTAGGGCTTGTTGACCGGGCCAACGCATGGCTCGCCGGGACCGCCACAGGGATAGCCGCTGATGACGCCCGGCGCGACGAGGCATTCGACATAGGCATAGAATGGGTTGGGCGGCGGCACATCCTCAAAGTGCCCGGCGTGCGGGGTTGTCGTCGGTGGCGGGGTCGGGGTCAGCATCGGCGGGACGGTCACCGTGCGGGTCGCCGTCGGGGGTGCGCTGGGCGTGGGCGTGACGGTCGGCCCGCTACAGGGGCGGGTGAACCGCTCAATCAACGACCCATAGTTGGGGTAGGTGCCGCGCTGGCCCACCGCCCACAACTCGCCCGACGAGGCCGCCGCCACGCCCCAGAAGGTATTCTCGACCCCCGGCGTATTTTCGCTGGGGACCACTTGCCACTGGCTGCCGTCCCAGTGCTCGACCAGGGGCGCGACCGGGGTCCCGCCACTTTGCAGGCCGACCGCCCAGATGTCGTTCGCCGCCAGCGCCGTCACGGCGGTCAGGGCGCTGAAGCTCAGTGCCG
>JBBSEL010000776.1:0-3116 GCA_038239755.1 Chloroflexia bacterium
CTCTCGCTTGCCACCGATCTGGGCATGGGGATGCCGATGGAGTGGGCCTTGCGCTCTTGCCTGCTCAGCGTCCACTTGGGCGAGGCGTTGGGCCTGGGCGAGCAGGCGCTGGCCGATGTCTATTACCTGGCTCTGCTGCGCTTCGTGGGCTGCACGTCGAGTTCGCATCAGGAAGCGGCGCTCTATGGCGATGAGTTGGCGGTGGGCCAGGAGTTCGCCGTGCTCGACCACGGCAACCCGGCCCAGATGATGGGCCTCCTCTTGAGCCATGTGGGAGCGCACCAGCCGCCGCTGCAACGGGCACGTACCGTCGCGGGCCTGCTCGCCCGGGGGCCGCAGGCGATGACTGCGGAGATCGTCGGGCACTGCGAAGTGGCCCAGCGGCTCGCGGCCCGCCTGGGGTTCTCGCCTGCGGTCGAGCAGGCCCTCTGGCAGATGTACGAGCGTTGGGACGGCCATGGGTTGCCCCGCCACCTGAAAGGCGAGGCCCTGTCCCTGCCGGTGCGAATCGTCCAACTGGCACAGGATGCCGAGACGTTCCACCGGCTGGCGGGGGTCGAGGCGGCGGTGGCCGTGGTGCGCCGACGGGCGGGCGGGGCCTATGATCCGGCCATTGCCGCGCGGTTCTGCCGCGACGCACCCCGGCTGTGCGGTCTGCTCCCGGCAGAGTCATCCTGGGAGGACGTGCTGGTCGCCGAGCCAGGGCCGCGCCCCGGCCTCTCCGAGCCGGATTTGGACAACGCGGCCCAGGCCCTGGCCGACTTCACCGACCTGAAGTCGCCTTACACCGTTGGGCATTCGCGCGGGGTGGCGGCGCTGGCCGCCGCTGCAGCGCAGGGCGGCGGGCTGCCCGACGCGGAGGTGGTCGCTGTGCGCCGGGCCGGATGGCTGCACGACCTGGGCCGCGTCGGCGTGTCCGCTGGCATTTGGGGCAAGCCCGGCCCGCTCACCGACAGCGAATGGGAGCGGGTGCGCCTGCATCCCTATTACACCGAGCGCATTCTCGCCCGACCTCGCGCCCTGGCCCGGCTTGGCGCGTTGGCTGCGCTCCACCATGAGCGGCTGGACGGCTCCGGCTACCAGCGGGGCCTGCCCGCCGCCATGCAACCCCTGGCGGCGCGCATCCTCGCCGCCGCCGACGCCTACCACGCCATGACCGAAGCCCGGCCCCATCGCCCGGCACTCGCGCCTGACCAGGCCGCCGATGAGTTGCGCCGCGAACTGCGTGCCGGGCGGCTGGACGCCGATGCCGTGAGCGGGGTCCTGGCCGCCGCCGGGCACACGGCCCCAACGGCCCGCCGGGAGCGGGTCGCCGGGTTGAGCGACCGCGAGGTCGAGGTGCTGCGCCTGATCGCGCGTGGTCTTTCCAATCGCCAGATGGCCCAGGCTCTCATTATCTCCGAGAAAACGGTCGGCCATCACATCCAGCATATCTACAACAAGATTGACGTGTCGAGCCGGGCGGGCGCGACCCTCTTTGCGATGCAGCATAATCTGCTGACCCCCGCCGCTTGACCTCTATCATGGATCGCCTTTCGCTGGCTTATATGCTCCCCTGTCGCCAAATAGGGTGATCACCCGATGCGCCCCCCCGCTGATCGCGCTATGCTGAAGCCATCAAAGACTCGTGGCGCCCACACCTGGGCGGCGGGTCTGCGGGAAGACCTCACTCGCCCCCGGCGGGTAGAGGGTGATCGGAGCGTTGTCTAGCATTCTTACGGAGGGAAAGACCAATGTCCGCAGAAGAGAACAAGGCGCTGGTGCGCCGTTTTGTGGAAGAGGGATTCGGTCAGGGAAATCTGACGGTGATTGATGAAGTACTCGTGCCGGACTACATCGAGCATGACGCGCCGCCTGGCTTCGACAAAGGCATTGCCGGGGTGCGCCAGGCGCTGCCGATGTTCCGCGCCGCCTTCCCCGACATCGCGATCAGTTACGAACAGCAGATCGCGGAGGGGGATTGGGTCGCAGGCCGCTACACATTCCGGGGCACCCACTAGGGCACCTTCATGGGCATCCCTCCAACGGGGCGGCGCGTCGAATTTGCCGGCATGGATCTCATCCGTTGCGCCAATGGCCGCATCGCTGAGCGTCGTTATCTACAGGACACGATGACGATGATGCAACAACTTGGCCTGGTCCCGGCCATGGCCGGCGCGCCCGTGTGAGCAGGGCCGTTCCTTGCTCGTGATGGGCAACAGCCTGCCTTGATCCCCTCGTGCAGAGGTCCGGCAGGCTGTTGCCCTCTTGGCTGCGCGCTTGGTAACACTGGGCGAAAATCCTTCAGCATTGGCCTTGACAAGCAGGCGCGGATTCGGTATAATCGCAAAGCGCATGTGCGTATGGCATGTGTGTGATGAGGGTTGACGGGACGTACCCAAGCCGACATAGCTCAATTGGCAGAGCAGCTGTTTTGTAAACAGCAGGTTATGGGTTCGAGTCCCATCGTCGGCTCCCAGTCATCAACCCGGGCAGGTGCCGGAGTGGCCAATCGGAACTGGCTGTAAACCAGTCGGGCTTCGCCCTACGGAGGTTCGAATCCTTCCCTGCCCACCAGGCCCACGTAGCTCAGTCGGTAGAGCACATTCTTGGTAAGAATGAGGTCAGCAGTTCGATCCTGCTCGTGGGCTCCCTCATCGCACACTCGGCCCCACCCATGCAAGACGGGTGGGGCCGAATCACGTATCTGCTCCTACAAGCAGACGAGTTGAAGAAGGAGAAGCAGTACAGTGGCTAAGAAGAAATTTGAGCGGACGAAGCCGCATGTGAACGTCGGGACGATCGGGCATGTGGACCACGGCAAGACCACCCTCACTGCCGCGATCACCAAGGTCGCTTCCCTGTTGGGCAAGGCCCAGTTCATCGCCTACGACCAGATCGACAATGCTCCCGAAGAGCGTGAGCGCGGTATTACTATCGCCATCCGCCACGTGGAGTATGAAACCGACGCCCGCCACTACGCGCACGTCGACTGCCCCGGTCACGCCGACTATATCAAGAACATGATCACCGGCGCGGCGCAGATGGACGGGGCGATCCTCGTCGTTTCGGCCCCCGACGGCCCGATGCCCCAGACCCGCGAGCACATCCTGCTCGCCCGTCAGGTGCAGGTGCCC
>JBBSEL010000777.1:0-3113 GCA_038239755.1 Chloroflexia bacterium
CAGCAGGGGCCGAACTGATCGAGATTGACCTGCCCGAACTGGAAGCGTTGCGGGTGGTCAACAGCGCGATCCTGGCGCTGGAAGCGGCGACGTTCCACGAACCGATGCTCAAGACGCGGCTGGACGACTTTGGCGAGTTCATGCGCCACCGCATCCTGGCCGGGTATGGCTACGCACCCGACGCTTTCATCCGCGCCCAGCAGATCCGAGTCGCCCTCCGCCGTCGCTGCGGGGCGCTGTTTGACCGGATCGACCTGCTCAGCACGCCGACGATGCCCTACGGCGCACCGCTGCTCGGCACCCCGGCCTCGACCGCTTTCACCGCGCCGTTCAACACGCTCGGTTGGCCCGCGCTGACCCTGCCCGTCGGCCTCACGGCGGATCGGCTGCCGCTGGGGCTGCAACTGGTCGGCAGGCCGTGGGACGAAGCGACGGTGCTGCGCGCCGCCCGCGTGGTCGAAGCGGCGATAGGCTGGCCCGGCTTGCCAGGGGCACAGAAGTAGGGATGCGGCTGTGAACGTCGCCCATGCAGTACGGACCCCGGCGCAGGTCGCGCGCGTGCCGATCAGCGCATCGTGGATCGAGCGCAACGCCCGCTGGCTCCTGCTGGGCATGATCGCCGTCTATGTGGTCGTCTTCTTCGCCCTCGCCTACTATAAGTACGAGGGTTACGGCCAGGGCTACGATCAGGTCGATTTCGAGCAGGCGATCTGGAACACCACCCAGGGCCGCCTGCTGGCCGACTCGCGCTTCAGCTTCAGCGACACGATCCTGGGCATGGACTGGATGCCGGGGCTGCTGGCCTTCGTGCCGTTTTACGCCCTCATGCCGTCGGCGCACACCCTCTTTTTCTTGCAGGTGGTGGCGGCAGCGTCGGGCGCGATCCCGGTCTACCTGCTGGCCCGCGACCGGATCGGCAGCCCCCTGGCCGGGTTGGTCTTCGCCGCCTGCTGGCTGATCTACCCCACCGTCGAGTATGTGACGCTCAGCCCGTTCCAGATCCGCATGTTTGCCGTGGTGCTGCTCCTCTGGGCGTTGTGGCTGCTGGAGCGCGGACGGTTCTGGCTCTGCCTCCTGTGCCTGGCGCTGGCGCTGACCATCCGCACCGATGTGGCGCTGGTGGTGGCGATGTTCGGCCTCTACGAGCTATTGGGCAAACGCCGCTGGCAATTCGTGCTGGTGCCGCTGGGGTTGGGGTTGGGCTATTTCCTGGTCGTCATGCTCTTTGTCAACCCCCTGTTCATCCACCTACCCGATACGGCAGCCTGCACCGGGCCGGTGGCGCTGGCGAACATCCAGGACAAGTGGCCGGGGGGCAAGAACCCCAACATCGGCTACTATCTGCACTGGGGCTGCACGACGGGCGAGATCGTGGTCAATCTGGTCAAGAACCCGCTCTACACCCTGCGCTATATGTTCCTGGGGCCGCCGCCGTCGGCGCTGGTCGGCATCCCCGACACGGCGACCTTCATCGCCCAGGGGCAGCGGTTCGGCTACCTGGCGGCGCTGCTGGCCCCGTTCGCCTTCTTGTCCCTGCTGGCTCCGCGCGGGCTGGTCCTGGCCCTGCCGATCCTGGGGCTGAACCTGCTGGCCTGGCGCTCGGCTCAGGTGGACTACACGACGCAGTACCAGATCTTGATCACCGTCGGGGTGGTCGCGGCCTCCATCGAGGGCTACCGGCTGCTGGCAACCTGGCTGGCCTACTGGCGCGGCTTCGGGGTCTTGCCCCAACTGGGGGGCGGCCTGAGCTGGCGGCCCCCGCCCGATCCTCGTGCCGGGCAACGAGCGGCGCGGGCGGCCTGGCTGCGGCGCAACGGCCCACTGCTGGCGGTGCTGGTAGTGGCCGTCCTCGTCAATCTCATGCTGAAGGACGCGCCGCTGCGCACCCTGGCTTCGGGCCACGAGTCGCCCGCCACGGTGGCAGCGCTCAACGCGCTGGTGGCCGAGGTGCCGCCGGACGCGCATGTGGCGGCGAGCAGCAAGGTCGCACCACATCTGCTGCCACGCCGTTATATCTACAACTTCCCCCCCGCGCCCTACTCGCCCTCGTTCGACCGGGTCGAGTATGTGTTGGTCGCTCCGGCGGCCAGCGCGGATGTCAGTAATCTGTTGCCCGGCGGCAAAACGGCGCTCCAGGCGTTGGTTCTGGACAGCGGCCAATTCCGCCTGGTGGACGAACGCGCTGGCTATCGCTTGTTCCAGCGCACGGAGCCTTGAACTGCGTACTACGTATTGCGTATTGCGTATTCATTCTTGTTTGAGCCATAGTTGGTGATAACTGATACACAATACACAGCACACAATACGCAATACGCAATACGCAATAGATCAACCAGGAGCAAACTATGTCCCGTGTCCAATGGCTTGTAGGGGTCCTGCTGGGGGTGGCCCTCATCGGGGGGGGGCGTGGCCCTCAGCCGAGGGGTCAGCGCCGCGCCGGGCGGGTATCTGGCCTATGCGGCGGCGGATGGCAACATCTGGCGCATGGCGGCGGACGGCACCGGGCGCACCGCGCTGACCCAGGACGGCACGGCCAACGCGCCGGTGTGGGTGCCGGGCGGCGGGCTGATCGTCTTCTCGTCGCAGCGCGACGGCAAAAGCCAGACGGTGCTCAGCCAGACGCTGCCGATGAACCAGCTCTATATCATGGGGTCGGACGGCAGCAAGCCGACGCTGATCTCGGACGGCACCGGCGATGACCGCTTTGCCGACGTGTTCCCCAACGGCCAGCAACTCCTGGTCATGCGGAGCCGCAATTACCGCCCGATCACCGGCACCGTCACCTATGATGTGCAACTGATCACGATGGGCCTGAACGGCAGCAACAGCCGCGTCGTCTCCCTCCTGCCCAGCACCAGCCAGGTACGCTATGATAGCTACCCGGCGCGGGTGTCGCCCGATGGCCGCACGGCGGTGCTGGTGCGCCAGTCGCAAGGCAAGAACTCGCTGCTGGCGACGGTCAACCTGAGCAACGGCGTGGGCAGCCTGGTCAGCCTCGATCTCGACAAGGACGCGCCGGAAGGCTCGGTCGAATACCTCTGGCCGCAATGGACGCCCGATGGCCGGATCGTGGTCTTGCGCCGGGGCTACACCTTCAGCCCCCGCGACAACGC
>JBBSEL010000778.1:0-3105 GCA_038239755.1 Chloroflexia bacterium
AGCCAGTGCTGGGCAACCGGATCGGGGTGCAGGATGTGCAGCAGCCAGCGCACCGCTGGTGGATAAGGTTGCAACAGGGCCGCGACCTGGCTAGGCGGCAGATCGGGCTGTCGCAATGTGTCCCAGATCGCCGCCCGCGCCGCTGCCAGCCCACCCACCAGCGCGGTTGTGGCCCTGTCCAGGTGCAGCCGCGTGCTGGCCTCGGCTACCCGCCCTGGATCTTCTTGCGAGAGCCACGCCGCCAGCAGGGCGCGGTGGCGCGGGAGCACCCCGGCAGGGGCCATCCCTCCGTTCAATACCGCCGCTACCCGCGCTACGTCGGCGGCCCGTGTCGCGTCCCAATGCAACGCCGGGGCGATGGCGGGCAGCACGCCCCACGCCTCCAGCCGAGCCAACGCCGGACCCGGATCGGCTTCATCCAGCATCCGCAATAGTTCGTTGCGAATCCGCGCCCCGCTCAAGCGCCCGATCCCCCCGTCCGCAACTTCGACCCCGATCAGCGCCAGCGTGTGCGGTTCGATGGTGAAGCCGAAGCGGGCGGCATAACGGGCGGCGCGGAGAATGCGTGTCGGGTCGTCGGTGAAGCTGCGGTCGTGCAGCACGCGGATCACCCCGGCTTGTAGGTCGGCTTGCCCTCCGTGCGGGTCAAGCAGCGGCCCACCGGGCGGGGCCAGCGGCAGGGCCAGGGCGTTGATGGTGAAGTCGCGCCGGGCCAGGTCCTCGGCCAGCGTGCCGAAGGTGACGACGGGCAGCGCGGCGGGGGCCGGGTAGGTCTCGCTGCGGGCGGTGACGATGTTGAGATGAGGGTCAGCGGGCGGCGGGGGGGCCAGCGGCCCGGTCAGCGGCAGGGTGTAGGTGCCGAACGCCGGGTGGGTCGTGCGCTTCAACCCGTAGTCGGCGGCCAGCCCTTTCGTCAACGCCTCCGCATCCCCGGCCAGTACCAGATCGAGATCCAGCGGCACCCGGCCCAGCAGCAGGTCGCGCACCGCCCCCCCGACCAGATAGAGCGGCGACCCCTGGGCGGCGGCCCGCGCAGCGGCATCCCCCAGGAACGCCCCCAGCCGAGGCGGCACGGTGGCTTGGAGTATGCGGCGCAGATCGTCGGCGGGGTCGGGCACAGGAGCTTCCTCGATGGATAGAATTTAGGCCCATGATAGGCCACCGGGGGCGCGGTGTCAAGCGCGGGGTCTAGCGGGCGGCCTGCAAAATACCTTGACAAACCCCCGCCAGCATGGTATTCTATATGTGTTAGCACTCTCATCTGTAGAGTGCTAACCGCATATGTGCGTTGCCACCACGGGTGGCGGGCACCTTCCGATGGCAGGGACGGGGTGAAAAACGATGGTTCTTGAGGACCTGAACGAGCGGCAACGGGCGATCTTGCGGGTGTTGGTCGAGCATTATGTCTCGACCGTGCGCCCCGTCGCGTCCGAAGTGCTGGCGAGCCAGTATGACCTGGGGGTCAGCCCGGCCACGATCCGCAACACGCTGGCCGACCTGGAGCGCCTGGGCTATATCACCCAACCCCATACCAGCGCCGGGCGGGTGCCCTCGGACAAGGGCTACCGCTACTTCGTGGAACACCTGATGGGGCCGCAAGCCCTGGCCCTCGATGAGCAGCGCACAATCCAGCACCAATTCCACCAGGTGCAGATGAACGTGGACGAATGGTCACACCTGGCGGCGGCGGTGCTGGCCCGGCTGGTCCGCAACGCCACGGTGGTCACGCCCCCGCAAAGCACGGCGGCCCGGCTCAAGCACTTCGAGCTATTGAGCCTGACCGAGACCAATGTGATGGTGGTGCTGGTGGCCTATGACGGGACGATCAACCAGCAGTTGTTGACCCTCGACGAGCCGTGGGACCAGGAACGCCTGAGCACCCTGGCGAGCCACCTCAACCGGCTGTGGCGCGATCTGTCGGGCGCGCAGGTGACGGGTACCGCGCTGCCCGACGACATGCCCGCCCTGGCGGGGCAGGTGGCGACCGTACTGGCCGGGCTGCTGGCGCGGCTGGAAGAGCCGGGCGGTGCGGGCATCTACCGCGAGGGGCTGACCCACATGCTGGAGCAGCCGGAGTTCCGCGAAACTGACCGGATGCGCCAGATGTTTGAACTGCTTGATGGCGGGGGGATGCTCCTCTCGATCATTCCGGCGGTGCGGGCCAGCAACGGCGTGCAGGTGATCATCGGCGACGAGAACCAGAACGACCAGATGCGGCATTGCAGTGTCGTGGTGGCCCGCTATGGCCTGGCGAACCAGGTGAGCGGGGTGCTCGGCGTGGTCGGGCCGACGCGGATGCCCTATGGGCGGGCTGTGTCCAGCGTGCGTTACCTGGCCGACTTGCTGGGCAATATGTTATATCAAGTCTATGGCGAGAGCAGCCCGGAGCGGGGTCCCGAACGCCGGTAGGTTCACGGCTGGGAGCCTATCGCGGGCGACCTCTCTTTCTATCATCATCTTTGGGGAGGCTTTTTGGCATGGATAGCGAACAAAACAGCAGCGACGGCGTTGAGCCAATGCGCGACGGGGAGCCGGTGGGGTCGGAGGATACCCTGGCCCAGGCGCAGGCCGAACTGGCGGAGTATCGAGACTTGTTGAAGCGGGAGCGGGCGGACTTTGTGAATTACCGTCGCCGGGTCGAGCAAGAGCAGAAAGAATTGCAGCAGTATGCCAGCTTGCGCCTAATCAAGAAGCTGTTGCCGGTGGTAGACGATTTCGAGCGCGCCCTGGGTGCCGCCCCCGACCCCAAGGAGAATCCCTGGGTGGCCGGGCTGAGCATGATCGACCGCAAGCTGCGCAGTATGCTAGAGGCCGAAGGCGTCACGCCGATTGAGTCGCTGCATCAACCGTTCGATCCCAACATCCACGAAGCGGTGGAGTATGCCGACGGCGGCGAGGGGGACGATGTGGTCGTGGATGAACTCTCCCACGGCTACCGCATGCACGACCGGGTGATCCGCCCGGCGATGGTGCGGGTGGGCAAGCGGGCGAATGCGTGAAACGTGAAACGTGATTGTTGGTGATTATCAGATGGTGCAGCCACATTGCATCTTACGAATTACCTATTGCGTAAACCTTATAGTGGGTCTCACGCTTCACGTTTCA
>JBBSEL010000779.1:0-3102 GCA_038239755.1 Chloroflexia bacterium
ACTACTTCCCCGACCCGGCGTTCTGGCAGGTGGCGGGCAGTCCGAATGCCCCGGCGGTCCAAACCTCGGGCATCACCCAGCCGCCGATCCTGGCGACGGCGGTGCGCCGCCTGCACGAACGCAGCACCGATGCGGACGAATCGCTGGCTTTCGTGCGCGAGGTCTACCCCGCGCTGCTGGCCTGGCACCGCTGGTTCCACCGTGAGCGCGACCCGCAGGGAGAGGGGTTGGTCTGCGTCATCCACCCCTGGGAGTCGGGGCTGGACAACTCGCCGCGCTGGGATGCCGCCCTGGCGCGGATGGACATGAGCCGGGTGCCGGAGTACAAGCGGCGCGACACCGTGCATGTCAACGCCGCCGAGCGCCCAACCAATACCGACTACGACCGCTTTATGATCCTCGTTGACTTGTTCCGCACCCTGCGCTATGATCAGGCGGCGATCCTGGCCCAATCGCCCTACGTGATCCAGGACACGCTGTTCAACGCCGTCCTCTATCAGGCGCATACCGACCTGCGGATGCTGGCCGAAGGGATCGGGGAGCCAACGGACGAACTGGACGGCTGGCTGGCCCAGATGGGCGCGGCGTTCGCCCGCAAGCTGTGGGCCGACGATGTTGGGCTATATCTTGATTACGATCTGCGGGCGGACGAACGGATCGCGGCCAACACGATTGCCGCTCTCACGCCCCTCTACGCCGGGATCCCCGACGCAGCCACAGCGGCCCGGCTGGTGGCCGACCACCTGGAGAACTCAGCCGAATATGCCCCCGGCGGCGATCCGGCCACCGTCTATGGCGTGCCGACCACGCCAAAGAACAGCCCGGTGTTTGACCCGCGCCGTTACTGGCGCGGCCCGGTGTGGGTCAATACCAACTGGCTGGTGATCGGGGGCTTGCGGTGCTACGGCTACCAGGACCTGGCGGCGCGGCTGCGCCAGCACACGCTCGATCTCGTCGCGGCGGGCGGCTTCCGCGAATACTTCGACCCGCGCACCGGCGAGGGCTACGGCACCGGCGGCTTCTCCTGGTCTGCCGCGCTGACCCTCGACCTGCTCACCGATCCCAACTGACCAAGAGGTTATACGAAGCAATGACCACGTCTCCTTTTGAACCGGCATCGCCCTATCTCAACCTGCTGAAAAACCGCATCGATCTGGTCCATATCCCGTTCACCGACCGTAGCTCGCGCATCCTCATCTTCCGCAGCGAGGCGCGGCTCAACATGAAGCTGTCGGAGCGCTGGGTGAAGTTGGAGAGCGAGCGCGGGCACTACCGCCAGCGCCCGCCGATCCTCGATGATTGGGCATTCACCGACGAGGCCGGGCAGCCGCTCGCCTTCACCGTGGTCAGCTACCCCCATCTGGTGACGTTTGAAACGGCGTGTGGGCTGTTCAGCCTGACCTACTTCGATGCCGAGACGCTCTATTTTGCCCTGCCACCGGGGCGCTTCGGGGTGAGCTTTCTGGCCGAGGGGCCGGAGGGGGCTACCGACCGGCGCGGGGGCACGTTCAAGGGCGCGCGCCACATCGCCTACACCACCAACGCCACCATCTGCAGCAACACGCTCACGGCGGACAAATCTGGCTATTTCCGGGTGGTGCTCGATCTGGAGGCCAAAGCGGGGAATGGGCTGCTGATCAACGTGACCCCGCGCCTGGGGTTCAACCGCGCCATCCCGGAGGTACACACCGTCTTCCGCGCCGCCGAGCGCCGCTGGCATGATTGGTTCGCCGCCGCGCCGAATGTCGAGGAGCGGCTGGCCGGGCAGTATTATTACGCCTGGTGGATCATGCGCGCCGGGCTGCTCTCCACCCGCTTCTACACCACCCGCGAGGCGATGGCCCCCTCGAAGATCCACTATGTCGGCGTGTGGCAGTGGGATGCCTATTTCCACGCCCTGGCCTATCGCTACGTAGACAAGCGGCTGGCCCAGGACCAGTTGCGGATCGTGCTGGACCACCAGCAGCCGAACGGGATGATCCCCGACGCGGTGCATGACGAGGGCATTATCACCCACTTGAAGAAAGAAAAAGAAAGCCCGGTGGATGCCGACGTGACCAAGCCGCCGCTGATCGCCTGGGCCGCGCTCAAGCTGTACGATCAGGACGGCGACCGCGACTTTCTGGACGAGATCTACGAGCCGCTGGTGCGCTGGCACCGCTGGTGGTTCGACTACAACGATCCCGACGGCGACGGCATCGTCTCCTACCTCCACCCCTTCTCGTCGGGCCTGGACGATAGCCCGCTGTGGGACGTGGGGATGCCCGTCGAGTCGCCCGAACTGAACACCTATCTCTACTTGCAGATGGAGTCGCTGGCGCGGATCGCCGAGATCATCGGCGCGACCGAGGATGTGGCGGGGTGGCGGGACGGCGCAGCGGCGCTGCTGGAGCGGATCATCGCCCACTTCTGGGACGAGGAGGCCGGGTTGTTCTGGGTGACGAAGGCTGATCAGCCGGTGCGTGTGCTGACTCCGTTCAGCCTCTACCCCCTGTGGACCGGCAAGCTGCCGCCCGCGATGGTCGCCCGGCTGGTAGCGCACCTGACCAACCCCGACGAGTTCTGGGCGCGCTGGCCGCTGCCGACCGTGGCGCTGAACGACCCCAAGTACAACGGGCAGCAGATGTGGCGCGGGCCGACCTGGATCAATATCAACTACATCTTCATCGAGGCCCTGGTCCGCGCCGGGGAACTGGACCTGGCCCGCCAACTGCGCGACCGCACGCTCGACTTGATCCTGCAACACGACGACATCTGGGAATACTATAACGCGCAGACCGCCGACCATCCCCCGAAGGCCGCGCCCATGTTCGGCTGGTCGGCCTCCGCGTTCATTGACCTGGCGATCAAGGCGGCGCGGGGGGAGATTATTTAGCAGCGAGCGGCGAGCAGTGAGCAGCGAGTTGCGTGAAACGTGAAACGTGATGCGTGATACGTGACGAGGATCAGGGATCAGGGATCAGGGACCAGAACTTACGCAATACGCAATACGCAATACGCAGTACGCAGTACGTGTCACGCATCACGCATCACGTCTCAGACCGTAAACACCTTGCGCTCGATCAGCCGCCCCAGTTGCGCCGGGTCGGTGCGGGCGTTGAC
>JBBSEL010000780.1:0-3102 GCA_038239755.1 Chloroflexia bacterium
CCATAGCCGCCCAGGTTCGCCGGGATCTCGCCTGCGACTTCGCGCTATTTCCTTGGCGATTCGGGTCCGCCAACAAGATCCTTTGCTGCGCTCAGGATGACAGAGGTGGGGAGTTTAGCAGTGGATGACCGCCTAGGTACATCTTAGTCGTGGGCGACGACGTAATCTGATCGGGGAAAGATGATCCGTCCGCGCTGTTTATAGCGCTTATCTTTATGGGTCTTTGTTGTTTTGGTTATATGAACGGTAACTGATGGCTGTTAGCTGCATGTCTGTATGGGCTGCGGTGCTTTGTTTGATAGAGAGGATGTGCCATGCTGAAATGGCTGGGGGGTCTGATCGACTCCAACGAGAAAGAAATGGGGCGCTTACGCGGCATCATCGCGCAGGTGAACGGGCAGATCGTCGAGCTGTTGAACGACGAACTGGACGACTTGCGCGACCTGCGCGCCGAACTGGCCGAACTGCTGGGCCGGGCGGTGCAGCGTGACCGACTGGCCGGGGTGCTGGACACCGCGATCCAGGAGGCGAGCGCCGAGAACCTCCGGCTGGCCGCCACGGGGGCCGAAAACCGCCGCATGATCGAGGACGGCGAGTCGGCCACCCGGCAACTGAACGTGCTGATGGCCGACGCCCGGCAACTGGAACAACTGAAAGCCGACCTGGATGCCCGCCGGGGCGACCGTGCCGAACTGGAGAGCAACGTCGGGGAACTGATCGAGCGCGTCCAGGAGCAACTGGTCGAACTGGCGACGAACTACCCGAGCATGGCCCCGGTGATCGAGCGCCTGCCGGGCATGACCGGCAAGGGTGGGCGGCGCGGGCGGCTCACGGCAGACGAAGTGCAACGCCTGGTGGCCGCCACCAGCGAGACGATGGAGCCGATTGTCTCGGCCTATTTCCACCGCCTCCAGGACCTGTTGATCGCCCTACGCAACACCACCGCGCTGCTGACCCTGCTGGGCAGCCAGTCCCCGGCGACGGGCGCGGCAGAGGGCCAGGCGCGGCCCCTGCACCCGCTGGGGGGCAAGGAGCCGGGCACCCTGCGCGATCTGCGCGCCAGTGCCCGCACTCTGGTTGATTCGCTGGCGACCAACGACCTGACGAAGCACCTCCAGCGCCAGGGCTTGCTCCTGCCCGCCGAGTTGCAGGCCGCGCCCGGCCCCGGCGTTGCCGCGCAGAACCCGGCGCGCGGTGGGGGGCTGTTTGGTCGCCGCGCCGCGCCCGGCACCCCCCCAACCGTGCAGTTGCGCCGCCCGGCTGACGACCTGGCCGACCTGCTGACCTGGGAAGAGGGCGCGATGGACGCGCTGCTCGATGCAGTCGAACAGGCTGTGCCGGAGACGGAGCAGGCCGCGCTCGAATCAATCCGCACCCGCTTTGGGGCACGCGAAGAGCGGCTCCAGGGGCGCATGGCGGCGGCGCGCGGGCGCTTGCTGGCGAACCGCACCGAGGCCTGGCAGGAGTTCGATAACCGGCTGGTGGCCGAGTTCGGGGAAGATCTGGTCAGCCCGTTCCTGGAACCCCTGGCGGTGCTGGATGCCCAGCAGGGGCAGGTGCTGGCCGCGCTCCATGATCAGGAAGCGGCGGGCGGACGGCCCCCGATCCAGGTCAAGCCGATGGAGTTGGGCGAGTTGATGCAGCGGCGCGAAGCTGCCGAAGCGATGCTCTTCCGCCAACTGGATTCGGCCCTCCATGTGGTCGACGGCGATGATCGCAGCCGCGTTGATCGCCTGCGCGTCATGCAGGAGGAGTACCGCGCGGCCAATCGCAAGAGCGAAGAGGCGCTGCTGAACGAACTGTTGCCCACCGCCTTCGCCTGCGTGTGGGAGGCGGGGCGGCGCACCATTGGCCTGCGGGCCGCCGACGTGCAGTTCATGGGCGGCACGGTGATGCACGAGGGCAAGATTGCCGAGATGAAGACGGGCGAGGGCAAGACGCTGGTCGCCACGCTGCCGCTCGTGCTCAACGCATTGTCGGCGCGGGGTGCCCACCTCTGCACCGTCAACGAGTACCTGGTGAGCCGCGATAGCGACTGGATGGGGCCGATTTACCTCCTCCTGGGACTCACCGTCGGCACCATCCTCGCCAACATGGACACGGCGCAGCGCAAAGCCGAGTATATGTCCGACATCACCTACGGCACCACGTCCGAGTTCGGGTTCGACTACCTGCGCGACAACACGACCACGGTCAGCGATTATCTGGCCCAGCGCGACCCGTACTACTGCGTGGTGGACGAGGTCGATAACATCCTGATCGATGAGGCGCGCACCCCGCTGATCATCAGCGGCCCGGCCCAGGAGTCGAACCGCATCCACGAACGTTGCGCCATCGTCGCCCGCACCCTGACCCGCGACGTGGACTACACGGTGGACGAGAAGCAGCGGGTCGCCATCTTCACCGAAGAGGGCGTGACCAAGGTCGAGCGCGCCCTAGGGGTGGACAACCTTTATCACCCCGACAACTTCACCCTGGTCTACGGCATGGACAACGCCCTCAAGGCGCGGGCCATCTTCAAGCGCGACAAAGACTATGTGCTGGTGCAGGACAAGAAAGTCATCCTCTCCGGCGAGAAGTTGAACCCCAAGCTGGCCGTCGAAGTGGTCATCGTGGACGAGAACACAGGTCGCCAGATGGAAGGCCGCCGCTATTCCGAGGGCCTGCACGAGGCGATTGAGGCGAAAGAGGGCATCCGGGTGCGCGGCGAAAGCATGACCCTCGCCACGATCACCATCCAGAACTACTTCCGCATGTACCCCAAGCTGTCGGGCATGACCGGGACGGCGCTGACCGAAGCCGAAGAGTTCTACAAGATCTACAAGCTGGAAGCGACGCCCATCCCGACCCGCCTGCCGATGGTCCGCGTGGACCATTCCGACCGGGTCTACAAGAACGAAAAGTCCAAATTCAACGCCGTGGTCGATGAGATCCGCGAAGAGGTGGCGAAGGGCCGCCCGGTGCTGGTCGGCACGGTGTCGATCGAGAAATCCGAGGAATTGGCGCGGGCTTTGGAGGCGGCGGACATCCCGCATACGATCCTCAACGCCAAGTACCACGAGCGCGAGGCGTCGATCATCGCCCAGGCCGGGCAGCGCGGGG
>JBBSEL010000781.1:0-3102 GCA_038239755.1 Chloroflexia bacterium
ACGGCCCCGCTGCGGCCCCCGCGCCTCCACTTCCAGGTGTCGGTGGACGGCCCCGACACCGAGTTGCACGAACTGGTACGGGGCAAACGCACCTTCGCCCGCACCGTCCAGGGCATTCGCGATCTGGTGCGGATCGGGCTGACCCCGGTGATCAGCACGGTGATCACCACGCACAACATGGACCGCATGGCCGAGACGACCCGCCTGCTGGGGGGATTGGGTGTGCGCGAGCATCACATCCTCTGGCTTCAGGAGCGCGGGCGGGCCTACGACAACAACGACCTGCTCATCCCACCGGAGAAGGTCACGGCGATCATGCGCGAACTGCGCCCGGTGGCCGCCGAACTGGGCATGGTCATCGACAACGAGACCAGCCTGCGGGTGCGGGTGCGCGGCAAGCATGGGCGCAAGACCGACCTGTGCAACTGTGGCTATGAAAGCCTGGATGTGTTCAGCGACGGCCAAGTCTATCCCTGCGTCTGGTTTAGCGGCGCGCCCAGCCTGGCCTGCGGCTCGATCCGCGAACGCTCCCTGCGCGACATCTGGATGAATTCCCCGATCTTGCAAGAGATCCGGGGCAACAGCGTGCAACACCGAGAGGGTTGCAACGAATGCCACCTGAAATACCTCTGCGGCGGCGGCACCAACTGCTCGTCCTATTTCGACAGCCTGGCGACGCGGGGCAAGGGCAGCATTCAGGCTGCCGAACCTTATTGCGAAACCTACATGGACCTGACCCACGATATGCTCTGGGAGCAGGCCAGCCAGGGGATCGCGGCGGTCGCGGCCACAGGCTACACCGCCCCCGCGATCTACAACGCGATGGAGGGCCAGGGGGCGGTCTGTGCCCGGCCCCACACCACCGCGCTCGACAGCGCCTTCGAGGTGGGCAGCTTCCACTGTGCCTGTGTCTTGCAGGGCGACGTAGCCGACGGCTTGCAGGTGCGCTCGGCGGCGCGGCTGGCAGCAATGACAGCGGGCGACCTACCCGGCACGACAGGTGGCGGCGATGGCGCAGCGCAGGGCAGCGATCTGTTCAGCGTAGCGACCTTGCAGCATACCGGCGGGCGGCGCATCCGCAACTTTATCCCGGTCTTCCCCGCCGATCCGCCCCCTGCCGCGCCGGGGTCCAGCGCCGCCGCACCTACCCCGGTTAGCGTCCTGGCCCCACCCCAAGCCGCGCCGGAACGGGCCGATCTGGCTGACAGCCCAGTGTTTGACGGGATGGGGCAAGCCTGCGTCGATCTCTTGATCACGATGGCGCAGCGGGTGCGGGCGCTGGACCCCGGTGCGGTGCTGAAAGTCGTCACCGACGACCCGGCGGCGCGGGAAGATCTGGCATCGTGGTGCCGCATGACCGGCAACGAACTGGTCGACACGGTGAAAGGGCAAGGGTACGCCAGCTATTATGTCCGACGAGTCCGCTAACGCTGTCGACGGCTTTACCGTAGACACCGTCATCGACGGGGGGCCGCTGGGCTGCGGAGAATTGCTGGTACTGTTGCACCGGCAGATGCGCGCCCTGCCGCCCGGTGCCGTGTTGGAGGTCATCACCGGCGATCCGGGGGCGCGGGAAGACCTGCCCGCGTGGTGTCGCCTGGTCGGCCACACGCTGCTGGCCGCCCGCGCTCCCCACTTTTTCATTCGCAAGGGAGGCGTTCTCCCGCTATAATAATTTAGGAGGAACACACCAATGGCTAAAATGGTAGTCAGTATTACCCATGCAAAAGACAACAGCGACAAAGCGACGGTCGGCTTCGTGGTGGCAAACGCCGGGGCGGTCAGCGGGGTGGAGACGGTGGTCTTCCTCAGCAGCGAAGGGGTGCGGCTGGCGCAAGGGGATTATACCGCTGACATCCACGAAGAGGGCTTCAAGCCGCTGGCGGAATTAATCGCCAGCTTTGTCGAGTCGGGCGGCACCATCTGGGTCTGCTCGCCGTGCTTCAAGCGCCGCGAACTCAGCGAGGAGAAGCTCCCGCCCAACTCGCTCATCGTCGGCGGGGCGAAGCTGGTCGAGTTCCTCAGCCAGGGCGCAAGCTGCATAAGCTACTAGCGCGCGTTCCGGCGGGGTAGGGGGATACCCGGCATTGCCCCCCTGCTTCCGACAGACCAGGGAGGAGACAGTGCTCAGGATGGCAAAACTGGTCGTCAGCATCACCCACGCACAGGATAATCCCGACAAGGCGACGGTAGGCTTCGTGGTCGCCCTGGCCGGGGCCACCAGCGGCGTGGAAACGCTGGTCTTCCTCAGTTCCGAGGGGGCGCGCCTGTCCCAACAGGGCGCTGCCGACCCCATCCACGAAGCCGGGTTCCTGCCGTTGGCCGATCTGATGGCCGAGTTCGCGGCAGCGGGCGGCACGGTCTGGGTTTGTGGAAGCTGTTTCCGGCGGCGCACCCTCGATCCCGACCGGCTGCCGCCGAACACCAGCGTGGTCGGGGGTGCCCGGCTGGTCGAATTCTTGATCGAGGGTGCCGCCAGCATCACCTACTGAAGCCACGCGCCGAGGAGACCCCATGCCCCCGCTCCCCTGGAAAACCCTGAGCAGCCGCGAAGTCTACCGCAATCCGTGGATGCGGCTGCGCGAAGATCTGGCCGAGATGCCCAACGGGCGCACGACCGTGTACGGGGTGTGCGAGTTTGGCGAATGTGTGGGCGTGCTGCCGTTCATCAACGATGATGAGGTGGTGATGGTGCGCCAGTATCGCTATGTGCAGCACGAGAACAGCCGCTGGGAAATGCCGACCGGGGGCAAGCGCCCCGACGAAGCGCCCGAAGCGGCAGCCCAACGCGAACTGATGGAAGAAGTAGGCTACCAGGCCGGGTCGCTCACCTGGATCAACTCCTACCTGACCTCGAAATCGGTCTGCGACGAGACCGCCCACCTCTACATCGGGCGTGCCCTGACCCCGTTGCAGGCAGTGCCCGACGAAACCGAGTTTCTCGAAGTCGCCATCCTGCCGTTTGCCGAAGTGCTGCGCCAGGTGTTGACCAGCGAGATCCGCGACGGCATGACCGTCATTGCCGTGCTCCACGCCGCCTATCTGCGGACGCAGCCGCCCGCCGCCCCGGCATCCGAGACCCCGCGCCTGGGGGAGCCTGCG
>JBBSEL010000782.1:0-3100 GCA_038239755.1 Chloroflexia bacterium
CGGGGCGATTGGGGCTGGGCACCACGCTCCAGGTGGCCCCGTCCCAGTGCTCGGTCAGCGTTTGGTACAGCCCGCCGGTGGCGATGTAATGGCCGACGGCCCAGATGTCGTTCTCTTCGACGACGGCCAGGTGCCGCAACTCATTCTCGTCGGGGCCGCTATTGGGGCTGGGCACCACGTTCCAACTGCCGGGGCAGACCACGGTGGCGGTGGGTACGGCGGGCTGGGCGGCGGTGATCAACCCTTGCGGCGGTTGGGCTTGCGCCGCCACCGGGGAGGTTGCCTCCTGCATCCCCAAGGAGCTAATCGCCAGGAACAAAGCACTGAGCAGTAGACCCACAGCGGACAGGGCAATAGTACGACGCATTGGTTGGAATTCCTTTCCTGCCTCTTTCGGCAAAGAAGAGCGGCCAGCCTACCGGACACAATGAGGCACTGCCTCGTTTGTGGGACCCCGGTGGCTGACCGCTATTGCCTGATCGTTAATTACCGATTAGCTGCGGTGCTACTTGTTGGGAATTATACGACTTTGTTCCACTATTTGCAATATTTCTTACAATATTACAATACTTCGCGCACCTCCGGGGTCACTTCGTCGGCGAACTTGGCGAAGTTGGTGCGGAACCGTTCGACCAAGTTGCGGGCGGTGGTGTCGTAGGCCGCTTTATCGGCCCAGGTGTTGCGCGGGTCCAGCACCTCGGTCGGCACGCCGGGGCAACGGACCGGCACCTCGAAGCCGAAGACCGGGTCGGTGCGGGTGGCGACCCCGGCCAGCGAACCGTCCAGGGCGGCGGTGATGATCGCGCGAGTGTGGGCGATGCTCATCCGCTCGCCGGTGCCGTAGGGGCCACCCGTCCAGCCGGTGTTGACCAGCCAGACATCGGCCTGGTGCTGGGCGATGCGCTCGCCTAGCAGCCGGGCGTAGGCCATCGGCGGCAGAGGCAAGAACGGGGCACCGAAGCAGGCGCTGAACTCGGTCTGCGGCTCGGTGATCCCGCGCTCGGTCCCGGCCAGCTTGGCCGTGTAGCCCGACAGGAAGTAGTACATGGCCTGGGTTGGGGTCAGCTTGGCGATGGGGGGCAGCACGCCGAAAGCATCGGCGCTGAGCATCATGATGTTGCGCGGGTGCCCGCCCCGGCCATCGGACGCGGCGTTGGGAATCTGGTCGAGCGGGTAGGCCGCGCGAGTATTCTCGGTCAGCGTGTCGTCGTCGAAGTCTAGTTCCCGCGTGTCCAGGTCCATGACCACGTTTTCGACGATGGTGCCGAACGCCCGGCTGGCCGCCCAGATGGCCGGTTCGGCGGTGGCCGACAGCCGCACCACTTTGGCGTAGCAGCCGCCCTCGAAATTGAAAATGCCGTCATCGCTCCAGCCGTGCTCGTCGTCGCCGATCAGCGTGCGGCTGGGGTCGGCAGAGAGGGTGGTCTTGCCCGTGCCCGACAGGCCGAAGAAGAGGGTTACGTCGCCCTCCGGCCCGATGTTGGCCGAGCAGTGCATGGGCAGCACGCCCTCCAGCGGGAGCAGGTAGTTCATCACCGTGAACATCGACTTCTTGATTTCCCCGGCGTAGGCGGTGCCGCCGATCAGGATCAGCCGTTCGGCCAGGTTGAGGATGATGAACGTTTCGCTCTTGGTGCCGTCGCGCTCCGGCACGGCGCAGAAGCTGGGGATGTTGAGGACGGTGAAGTTGGGGGCGAACCGCTCCAGTTCGGCCTCGTCGGGGCGGATGAACAGGTTGCGCGCGAACAGGCTGGCCCAGGCGCTTTCGGTGATGACCCGCACCGACAGCCGGTGCGCCGGGTCGGCCCCGACGAACAGGTCTTGCACAAAGACATCGCTGTTCTGGATATAGTCCACCATGCGTTCGTGGAGCGCCAGGAAGCGATCGGCGGCGAACGGTTGGTTGACCGGCCCCCACGAGACGTTGCCTTCGCTGCGGGGTTCGCGGACGACGAATTTGTCTTTGGGGGACCGCCCGGTGTATTGCCCGGTGCGGACGACCAGGGGGCCGGAGCGGGCAATTAGCCCTTCGCCGCGCCGGATCGCCTCTTCGTACAGGCTGGCGGCGGGCAGATTCCACAGGATCGAGTGGACGTTGGTGATCCCTTGTTGTTCCAGGTCGCGTGTGACGAGTGTTTGCATGTAATCAACCTCCTTGTTGATCCCACTAAGCTGAGGCGCATCATTGCGCCGGCGCAAATGCTCTCTTCCGCGTATGCACTTGTTAAACCTAAACCACCGGGGCAGGGCTGCCCCTCTAGCGGTCTTTGCTGAAGAAGGCTTACCTGTCAAAGTATAATGATATCGCAGCGATTGTCAAGGTTTTCACAAACATTGCGCGCCGTTTCGGGACGATTGGAGCGGGTTGTGCCTGCACATAGCCCTATAGATCAGCTCGCTCGTCTTGCCTTCTAGCCGTCAATGTGCTATCTTCTTAACGCAGTACCGGGCGCAGCTCCCAACTTTCCGGGCGCGCGGAGGGGTGATGGGTCAGCACGATCACTATATCTTCATGGACGGTTGCGTGATCAAAGGCTGCCACCCGCACATCGACTTCGAGCGCACCTTTGGCGAATACGCCGCGCTCTTGCGCGACCTCTACGACCAGGGCGGCTGGGGGCCAGACCCCCAGCGGGGTCTGCGGCGGCTCCTCCCGACGGGCACCGATTGGGACCGTTGGGTCCAAACCCATGTTCATACCGGCCAATCGACCGAGAACAAGCGCACCGGGGCGGGCCGGGTCCACGATCTGCTGGCGACCATCCCCGGTTCGGCCCACATCCACCTGTTCGGCACCAGCGCGGCAGGGGTCGCCATGCTGGAGTATTTCCTGCTCTGTGACCCGGCCACCCTCTATTACCGTTCGACCGACGAGGACCGGTTGTTCTGCTCCGACCGGCGCTACGATTACGATATTGACCCGCGCATCGCCAGCCTGACCCTGATTGACGCGCCGACCAACTGGGTGCCGCTGCGCCGGACCAAGGGGCCGTTCCGCCGCGACTACGGGCAGCGCGCCCTGGGCCAGTGGCTCCCCGCCCACACCCGCATCCGCACCGGCCCCGGCGTTCCGGTTGTCCTGCACACCGTCCGCATCGAG
>JBBSEL010000783.1:0-3098 GCA_038239755.1 Chloroflexia bacterium
CGCCAGAAACCACTCGTTGTCGCCAGTTTCCAGCTTATACGGCTGGGCCGTATGCTCGGCGTGTCCCACCCGGCTCTCGGCGCGCACCAGCGCCATCAAGCGCATACGTTCATCGGGCATTGGTTGCTCCTTTATAGAGGTCTGCTAATTGTCCGTTCCCAATCCAAAATCCGCAATCCAAAATCCAAAATCACGCATCATCCGGCTCCCAGCCCAGGCGGAGGAGCCAGTGTTGATCCTCAATAGTCGTGGCCGCGCCGTGGCCTGGGTAGACGCGGGTCTCGGGCGGTAGGTTCGCCAGGTGGCGCAGGCTGACATAAAGCTGATTTTCGTCGCCGCCCGGCAGGTCGGTGCGGCCCATCCCCATATCGAACAGGGTGTCGCCGCTGAACAGCACACCCGCCTCCTCGGCGTAGAGGCAAATACTGCCGGGGGTGTGCCCAGGGGTATGCAGCACCTCGAATGTGTGCGGGCCAAGGGTGACGGTATCCCCCCCCTGGAGCAGCCGACCCGGCTGGCTGGGGGGGATAACGAACGGCAGGCGCATCGTGCTTTGCGGCTGGGCCAGGCGGTCGGCATCCGCTGTGTGGACCGCCAGGGACGCACCCGTCGCCGCCACCAGGGCAGCATTGTCGGCAATGTGGTCCCAGTGCCCATGCGTGTCCACGATCTGGCGGATGGTCAGGCCCAGCGCCGCCGCTCGTTCGATCACCGCAGCGGTACACTCGCGGGGCGCGTCGATCAGCAGCGCCTCCCCGGTCGTTTCGTCCCCGACCAGATAAGCGTTGGTCTCGACCGGCCCGGCGACAAAGGTTTCAATAATCATGAGGCTTCAGAAAACTCCCGTTGCTTAATCGGCGTACCGAGCCAGCAAGTCCGCCAGCCGATCCTCGTTCTCGATCACGCCAGTGCTGACAAACCGCTCCACCTCAACATGCTCGTCGGGAAAGAACTCGATCTCCCAACGTTCGCCAGAGACCGTCACGAGCACCATCAACGAGTCGCGCACATGCTCGAGCCGGTACGAGATATGAGCCGCCGCCAATTCGTCTAAAAACGCCAATGCACGTCCCAACCCGTGCTGTGTTACAGTCGTCATCGGTCAAACCTCGAACATTAAACTGACCTCTGACCCTGCCGTCGCGTCGCGGCCTTCCGCGCGGCCCGCATCTGAACTAAGCGCAAGGGGCGTTCCACCGGTTGGCGAGTTTCGGGCGCGTGCAGGTGGGTCGCCGCCGCGAGGGCCGGGCCGAGCGTGGCCGGAGCGGCCAGGCTGATCAGCAGGCGGGCCGGGCCGGGGCCGGGATTAATCAGCCGGTGGCGCTGGCCGGGTGTCCAGGTGACAGCGTCGCCTGCCGCCAGGGGTACCCAGGCCCCCGCCTGATCGGCTTGCACCTGCCCGACCAGCACCAGGCAGCTTTCGGCCCCTTCGTGCGCGTGGCTGCTGTCGCCCAACGCCGCGCCCGCCGGTAGCTCCACCAGCACCATGCTCAACGCGCCGCCGGGCGGCGTCAAGGGCACAATCTCTGGCCCCCGGTGTGTGGGTACCGCCCCATCGGGGGGAAAGGCGCGCCGCAACACATAGGGCGCGGGCGGGTCGGCATCCAGGGGGCGCAACAACTCGATGATCGGCACTCCCAGCGCGGCGGCGAGGCGCTCCAGCGTATCCAGCGAAGGCGAGGTCTTGTCGTTCTCCACCTGGCTGACGAAGCCTTTGGACAACCCGGCGGCCCCGGCCAGGTCGGCAATCGACCAGCCCCGGCGGCTGCGCGCCTCGCGTAAGTTAGCCCCTAAACGCATCCCCTGATCCCCCGGCTATTTGCTGTAGGCGAACCCTGTTTGCTGCTACTATACCACAGATGCCAATCCCCGGTCAAGCAACCTGGCGCAACTTGACCGGGGCAATCGCGTATATGTACAATAGCGGCAGCACCCACCCTGCGCTCCATCGTTGCCGCTGTGCCTTCCGACCTGAATTCAGTGATCAGTGAGAGGAAACAATGCCCACAACGACCATTGAAGCACCCATCGCGGCAGTGACCGTCTACACCGACCGGGCGCGGGTGACGCGGCGCGGCACGGTCCATCTCGCGGCGGGGGAACACACCGTCGCGCTGACCACCCTGCCGACGACCCTGGACGAAGACTCGGTGCGCGCCGGAGGCCGAGGCGCGCACGTCCGCATCCTCGGCGTCGAAGTGACCACCCAGTTTGTGCCCCGCCCACCAGAGCCGGATCAGGCCGAATTACGCGGCCAGATCGAAGCACTGCAAGACACCGACAAGGCGCTGCAAGACGAGGACACCGCCGACGACACCCGGCTGACCTACCTCCAGGGGTTGCGCGACACCAGCACCGGCAACCTCGCCAAAGCGTTCGCACGGGGGCAGGCAACCCTGGAGAGCATCCAGACCCTCGCGCAATACCTGGCGCAAGAAACCGCCGACATCCTGGTCCGCAAGCGGGCGCGGGCGAAGCAGCGGCGCGACCTGGCCCGCGAATTGGAAGCCCTTCAGTCCCGGCTGAAGCAAGGGAGCAAAGGCAACCCCCAGCAGCGCCGCGAGATCCATGTGGCCCTGGAAGCGACCGCCGAGACGGACCTGGACCTGGAGATCAGCTACATGGTGCGCGGCGCGTCGTGGGAGCCGCTGTATGATGTGCGGCTGGTGGATACGACCGTCACCGTCACCTACCTGGCCGGGGTGCGCCAGCAGTCGGGCGAGGATTGGCCCGCCGTCGAACTGGCGCTCTCTACCGCCCGCCCGGCCAGCAGCGCCACCATTCCCGAGCTCCAGCCCTGGTACGTGGACATCTACCGCCCGCTGCCGCCGCCCATGCCGAGGATGGCGATGCCCGCCTCGGCTCCGATGCAGGGGGCGGGGGGTGCCGCCCCACGCGACGAGATGCGGGCACAAACCACCGCCCTGCCGCCCCCCCCGCCGCCCGCCGAAGTGGCCCAGGCCGCCATCGAGAACAGCGGCGCGGCGCTGACCTACCGCGTGGCCCGCCCGGTCGCCGTGCCCTCCGACGGCTCGCCGCACAAGACGACAATCACCGTGCTGGACCTCGGTGCGAACCTCGATTATGTCACCCTGCCC
>JBBSEL010000784.1:0-3097 GCA_038239755.1 Chloroflexia bacterium
CGATCAACTGGATGAGGGATCCCGGTTCGAGCACGCGGACGTGGCTCCCCCAGCCGAGCAGCCATTGCAGCACGTCCGTTTCGCGCCGCACGGTCAGCGTGACGAGCAGCCCGTCCGCCGTTTCTTCCTCCGCGACGGCATAGAAGGAGCGCGACTCGCGCACCCAGCGCGCGGTTTCCGCGTCGAACAGGGCGCGGACGACGATCGCCCGCTCCTCTTCCGTTGGTCGCCGCATCGCGAATGCGGCCGGGCGCTCGAAGCGGCGTTCGAGCGATGTGAGGTCTTCGATCCGGTCGAGGCGGAAGTTGCGCATGTCCTGGCGCACGCGGCAATAGGCCCCCAGAATCCAGGTGCCTTCCATGTGGATCAGGCCGTGCGGCTCCACATCGCGCTCGCCCGGCTCCCCGTGGCGGGCATGGTAGCGCAGGTGGAGCACTTCGCGTTCCAGAATAGCCCGTTGCAGAATGGCGAGGTGGGCGCGGTTTTCAGGGAGCAGTGGCACCGGGCGGGTGACAAAACGAAACGAGTCAAGCAAAAACTCCACTTCCTGAAGAGTGGCTTCGGGCAGGAGCTTTTCGATTTTCTTGCTGGCCCGCGTGACCGCCTGCTTATACGGCGCATCCACCTGATCGGCGACAAAGGCCGACCCCAGCAGGAGCATCCCGGCCTCGTCGGGGGTGAACATGATCGGGGGCAGGAAGTAGCCGGGGGTGAGAGTGTAGCCGTAGCCGGGGGTGGAGACAACGGGCACCCCGGCTTCGCACAGGGCCAGCACGTCGCGGTAGACGGTGCGGACGCTGATCTCGAATTGCACCGCCAGGTCTTCGGCGCGGGTGTAGCGCCGAGCCTGGAGTTCGAGCATGATGGCGAGAAGGCGGTCGGTACGGTTCATGAGGTTTGAAGTTTTAGGTTTTAGGTCTTAGGTTTTAGGTTTTAGGTTTTAGGTTGAGATGGGTTTGGGGACGGCGATCCAGATCACCCCGCCCCGATTGGTGGGTTAGTCGCCGGTGGCGGCGATGCCCCCGACCGGGTCCGGTGCGGACCCCTCGGCGGCGAGCGGGCGCGGGGCACGCACGGCCAGGGGTAGGAGAATCAGGCTCAACACGCCGACGATGACATAGCCAAACCCTTGCACGTTCAGCACCGGCACCGGGCCAAGCACGTCGCCCATCGTTCCAGCAAAGGCCATGCCCACAAGTCCGAGCAGCGAGAAGGTGGTGCCATAGGCCCCGAAGATGCGCCCTCGATAGGCATCGGCCACCCGCGACTGGAACAGCGCCATTAGGCTGGTGCTGAAGCCGACGCCGGGCAGCCCAACCAGGACAAAGAGGGCGATCACCAGCGGCAGAGAGGGCAGCAGGACCGGGACGTTGAAGATCAGCAGATCGATCCCGCCGAAAAGCAGCGCGCTGATCCCCAGCAGCGGGATCGGCGGCACCCGTCGCCCCACCCAGCCGGCGATCAGCCCGCCGAGCAACCCGCCCACCGCCTGGGCCGACATCAACCAGCCGATCTCCAGCGCGCCGCCGTGCAGCACCCGGTTAACAAAGACGATGAACAGCACGCCCATGATCCCCTCACCGACGGCGGCAATGGCCGTGACCCCCATCAGCGTGGCAACCACCCGTTCGCGCCAGATCAGGCGCAGCCCGTCGACCCATTCGCGCCAGACCCCCAGCCACAGCCCGGCGGGGATTTCCGCCGCCGGGGCCGCTTTGGACGGTTGGGAAGTAACGTTGATCAGGGCAATAAGCGTGCCCGCGATAAGGAACGAGGCGGTATCGAGCAGGATAACCCCCGGCAGACCGAGCAGCCCGGCGATCACCCCGCCCAGCGCCGGGCCGACCAGCCGCGCCAGGTTGTTGTTCAGCGCGTTGGCCGCATTGGCCGAGACAAGCTGGTCTTCAGGCACCAGGTTGGGGAGCATAGCATTCTTGGCCGGGCTGAAGAATTGCTCGATGGTGGCCTGGACAAAGCCGACCAGGTAGACGATCCAGACCAGATCGCGGGATTGGACCAGGAGCAGGGGCACGAGGCCCAACGCCAGCAGCCCGTTGGTGATGACCATCGTGCGCTTGCGCTCCCAGCGGTCCACAAAGACCCCCGCCACCGAGCCAAGCACGATGCGCGGCAGGGTTTCGGCGATGAACATCAGGCTGGTCGCCAGGGTGGAGCCGGTCAACTGGTAGACATAGATCGGCAGAGCGATGTAGAGCATCCAGTCGCCCGCCATCGAGACGAGGCCGCCCGCCCAGAGTAAGCCGAAGTTGCGATGACGCAGGGTGGCAATCATTGATACACTCCTTGCTTCCTATGTTCCGATAACGGCTGTTGTTTAATAATATCAATTTTCTTATTGATTATTTTAATCCAATAATTAATATTAGTCAATAGAAGCCTGTCAGCCTTTAGACCGATATTTGGCCGGGCACAAACAAAAACGGCCCGCAGGCGCGGGCCGTTCGCTAGGGTATAGACGATCGCTGCTCAGGCGCGCGGCCCCCGGCGAATACGCTCCCGTAGCTCGACCAGGGTCGCGCCCAACCCCTCCTCCATCCACCAGGTGGCTCCGGCGTCGGCAAACGCGGCAATCCGGGCAGGGGTGCCGGACGGATCGGCGGTGCTATCGCCGCTCATGACCACGTCGAAGGGGGCATCGGACGTGCGCTGGGCCTGGACGTAGGCCAGGCATTCGCGGAACTCGTCCAGGGTGAGCGGTTTGTTGGTCGCCATGTTCCCCGACATGAGGCACAGCCCATCCCACCGGGCGGCGAGACGGAACGGCGGCTTGCGCGGCCAGCCCCCCACGATCCAGATCGGGATGCGTGGTTGCTGGACCGGGCGCGGCAACAGGGTCACGTCTTTAAGCGTGTAATGCTCCCCGGTGAAGGAGAAGGGGGCCGCACCCCACAGCCCGTCCAGGATCGCTAGCCCTTCGTCCAGCTTCCCGGCACGCACCCGCAGGTCGGGGTCTTCGCCAAAGTCGGTATAGTCGGCATCCTGGTGGCCCACGCCGACGGTGCAGACCAGGCGGCCCCCGCTGAGATGATCGATGTTGGCGAGGCGACGGGCCACCAGCCAGGGCCGGTGGCGGGCC
>JBBSEL010000785.1:0-3093 GCA_038239755.1 Chloroflexia bacterium
AGCAGGCGGGCCAGGGCCAGCTTGGTCTTTTGCCCGCCGCTGAGCGTGCTCACCTTGCGCTCCAGCGTCACCCCGGCGAGGCCCAACCCGGCCACCAGTTGCTCGGCCCGCGCATCGGCATCGTAGTAGTTCAGCCGATCCAGCGTGTCCTGTGCTTGCTCGAACTGTTCTAGCAGCGTGGGCAGATCGCCGTTCGCCGCCGCCGCGATCTGGTGCGAGAGTGCCTCATAGGCCCCCATCGCTTCGTCCAGGCCGGTGCCGCTGAAGATAAACTCGCGGACGGTTTCGCCCCCGGCTACCGGGGTTTCGTGGGCCACGTCCTGCGACAGATAGCCGAACGTGCGCGGCAGCGCGACGGTGCCCTTGTCGGCAGTCTGATACCCCCCGACGATTTTGAGCAGCGAGCTTTTGCCCGCCCCGTTCACCCCGATCAGCCCGGCTTTTTCGCCCGGTGCCACCGTGAAGGACACATCGTCCAGCACCAGGCGCGGGCCATAAGATAGCGAAATGTGATTAACCTGTAACATCGGTCCTCGGCTCCTTGTTCTGTACCGGTCCAAACCTGGCCCCGGCTGCTGGAAGCGGCCAGCAGTTTGCATCGCGTGGAGCGCACAAAAGCGCCGCGGGTGGACCCCCCACGGCAGCATCGGCACACACACCGTCCACGGTGTCGTCATGGACACCAACAGAGATTATAGCCCATCGCCCATACCCGGATCAAGGTCCAGCCCGCAAAAGGGGACATTTGTAGGCGAAGATACATCCGCAGGCGGACACGGATAGCCCCCCAGCAGCCATAAACGCCGGGCTGATGCCACGTCAACGGATGCTGGCCGTTCCCCACCTTGTCGCAACATCAGGCAACGGTTGCACCATGCTCCGATGTTGGTGTGATCTAGACAGGCGTTTCATCTTATGCTATAATGTTATGTAGATATATTGGTAACAAAATAACAAAGGGCAACAATCATAGGAGATGACGATGAGTACAGACAGGGAAGTGCCACCCCCGGCAGACCGCCAACCGGTCGAGCGGGTGCAGATCGGGGTGCGCATCGAGAAGCGGATGCTCAAGGTGCTCAAGGCGGTGGCCGAGTACCACGATCTGACCCTGGGCGATCTGCTCGAAGGGATCGTGCTGCACGCCTTCGAGAACAAGCCCCCGTTCAGCGCCGAGACGCTGGAGCGGATCGGGCAACTGAAAGCGGTGTACGGGATGGACTATGATGTCAGCGCGAGCCACCGGCTCAGCGAAGAAGAAAGAGGCTAAAATCATGGCGATGTTTCAGGCCGACCACGGAACCAACGCCCATACGATCACACTCGCTGGCCCCCCGGATCAGGTCTTCCCACTGTTTACCCCGCTAGGTGAAAAAGCCTGGGCCGCCGAGTGGGACCCGCAGATCGTCTATCCCCCGTCGGGCGCGTCCCAGGTGGGGGCCGTCTTTACCGTCCGCCATCCCGACGGCGGGCAGGCGGTCTGGACGATTGCCGATTATGACCCGGCGCAATATCGCATTACTTATCTGGTCGTCGTGCCCGATCAGCGCGTCTCGCGGATCGAGGTCCGCTGCCACCCGGCGGCGGGCGATAGCACCGGGGTCGAGGTAGCCTACATCCACACCGCGCTCACCCCCACCGGCAACGCCTACATCGCTACCCAAACCGCCGCCTTCCACCGCCACCGGATCGACTCGTGGAAGACCGCCATCGATCACTACCTGGCGCACGGCCACGCCCTAACCCATCACTGAAGCCCGTATTTTATACCCCAAATTATCCCTCTTCTACGCCCCCTGGCTACTGTGCAGGCGGGGCCGGTTCGTGTTTAATTAAGAGGGAGACCTTACAGCTAGACACGCACAGTCCCGGCGCCAACGACCAGCGCAGGCAAGAGAGAGGAACAGAGCATGGTCAGATTACTGGGCTTAATTGGATTGAGCGGACTACTGGGGCTGCTGGGTATGGTCGTCTTTGGCATGGGAGGGGGTCCCACCGCTCAGGCCCGCCCCTTCCAGGCGGCACTTCTGCCTAGCCAGGGCACCCCCACCCCAACCCCCGCCTGTGGGGGAAGCTGGCAGGTGGTACCCAGCCCTAATGGCGGGTCGGGGAACAATTATCTGTACGGTGTGACGGCGGTGGCGGCGGATGACATCTGGGCGGTCGGCTACTACACAACGACCAGCACGCTCGAACAAACGCTCATCGTGCATTGGGACGGCACCAACTGGAGCCAGGTGCCCAGCCCCAGCCCCGGCACCAGGGAGAACCGCCTCTACGGCGTAGCCTTCCGCGCCGCCAACGATGGCTGGGCCGTGGGTCGCGCCTGGAGTGTTAGCCTAAACGGGGAGCTGTCGCTGACGATGCACTGGGACGGCGTAAGCTGGACCTACGTACCCGCGCCCAGTCCGGGCTACAACTACCTCGATCAGCTCGAGGGCGTGACGATGCTCGCCACCAACGACGTTTGGGCGGTCGGAGTCTACCGCTATACAGGCTGGCACGAACTGTTGCTGCACTGGAACGGCACGCAATGGATCCAGGTACCCGGCCCACAACCCACCAGTATACCCCCGTTATACGGCGTGGCCGGGCTGGCAAGCAACGATGTGTGGGCGGTGGGCGGCGATACGACCAGCCCGTCGCTGATCGAGCACTGGGACGGCACAAGCTGGAGCGCAGTCACCCCTGCGGCCAGTGTGGGCGGGCTGTATGGCGTAGCCTTTGTGGCCCCGGATAACGGTTGGGCGGTGGGCTACAATGGGGGCATTTTGCACTGGGACGGCACCCTTTGGAACCTGTCGCCCGGCCCGTTCGTGGGGCCGTTGTATGGGGTGGCGGCGCGCGCAGCGGATGATGCCTGGGCGGTGGGCAACGCGATCCTGCATTGGGACGGCACCGCCTGGAGCCAGGTCTCCAATCTGGGCGGACCGCTGCGCGGAGTTGTGGCGCTCGGCCCGACGGATGCCTGGGCGGTAGGCTATAATACGCCCGGCCCGTTCGCCCAAACCCGCATCCTGTACTACACCATCGTCTGCGGCACGCCCACCCCCACACCGAGCGTCACAACGACACCTACGGAGACGCCGACTA
>JBBSEL010000786.1:0-3085 GCA_038239755.1 Chloroflexia bacterium
GCCAGGTCGCGGAAGATGCGCCCGCTGTAGACCCGCTCCGGGCTGAAGGCCAGGTGGAAGTCGCGGCCCATCTGGAGGCCCGATCCGGCTTCCAGCAGCGTCCCCAACCGCTCCCGCGTGGTGCCTACCGGCAGCGTCGTCTCGTAGAGAACCAGCGTGCCGGGCTGCAATCCTGCTGCTGCCGCCTGGGTCGCCGCGTCCACGATGCTGTAGTCCACCGTGTGGGCCTCGTCCACCATCAGCGGCACGATGATGACCACGACGTTGCTCTGCCGCACCCCCGCTGCCGTGTCGGTCGTCGCCGTGAGCCGTCCGGCCTGGACCGTGGCGGCGACCCGCTCTTCCAACCCCGGCTCCTCAACAATGGGGCATTGGCCCGCGTTCACCGCTGCCACCACCGTCGGATTAATATCGCAGCCGATGACCCGCTGCCCCCGCCCGGCAAACTGCGCCGCCAGTGGCAGCCCGATCTTCCCCAACCCAACGACGGCTATCGTGTATCGTGTTTGCTGATCCAAGGGTACTCCTGTTTTGTGAATGAGGGGTGAACTGTGACTGATTACGGCTCAAGTGGGTCGCCCACCAGCGCGCGGAACTCCGGCTCCTCCCGAAGCGCGATCAGGTCCGGGTCCGTCCGCGCTTGGACACGATTGATTGGATTGGCGTCAATCGCCTGTCGAAGTAGGATGAGCGCTGGTCTGATTTCGCCCTGGAGGCTTCGGACACAGGCCATGTTGTACAGAGCGAGGTGGTATTTAGGCTTCAGTTTGAGGGCCTGGGTACAGTCAGCCACCGCTTCCTCGTACCGCCCCATCCGAGCATAAACTGTTGAGCGGCCTGCGAAGTCCGCCGCTTTTGGATTCCTGGCTAACAGGAGATTATAGTCGCGCAAGGCTTCTTCCTCTCGCTGCACCTCACAATAGACCATGATGCGGTTGATCAGCGCCCGCCGATGCTCCGTCCCGATAACAAGCGCTTGGTCCAGTCGTCCCAACTTATGATTACCATAGCTAGCGATTGATCGGTCCAGATCAATCAACGCCTCTGTATAGCGTCCCAGCTTGTAGGCGGCATAGCCCCGGTTGTTGAAGAGTACGGGATGGACGGACGGCCACAAGGTTAGCGTCCGGTCGAAATCCGCATAAGCCGCCTGCCAATCCTCCAACTTGAGATAGCAGAGTCCACGAGTATTCAAGGAGCCAGGATTAGAGTGCCGGGCGATAACCCGGCTACAAGACGCCACACCCGCTCTATACCGGCCCAAATGGTAATCGAGCCAGCCCGGCAAATTCTGCATCAGGAGATACATAAAGAGTAAAATGCCAGGTGATTTCGGTGCCTCTGAATTCCCTTGCTGGTTGGGTTGGTTCACGCCATCCTCCATGTGCTCAGAGTCTGCCTAGGCTGCTTGAGAGTTCACAGCACGAACTCACACCTCGTACCTCGTACCTCGTACCTCAAACTTCAAACCTCAAACCTCATGCCGCCGCTCCAGTGGGGGCCGCCGCCTGACGATACGCCAGGACCAGCGCGCCGATGCCGAGCGCGGTCAGCACGGCGGCGGTGGGGAACACGGCGAAGATGCTGCCTTGAGTGACGACGCTGCCGATCGCCGGGCCAACCGTGCTGCCCAGGATCACCGGCAGGTAGGCAAAGGTCAGCACCCGCCCACGCACGTCAGCGTCAATAGACTGCGAGAGTACGCTGAACGACAGCGAAAAGACCGCCGCCCCAACACCGCTTATTGCCGCCCAAAGGACCGTGAACACCAGCAGATCGCGGGTGAAGAACGGCAGCGGCCAGAGCACCAGCGTCACCAGCGCCCCGGCGAACAACATCCGCCAGTGGCCCAGCCGGTCGGCCAGCACCCCCAGCAGCGGGCTAAGAATGAGCGTCGTCAGCCCGCCCGCGCCCAGCACCAGCCCGATCACTGTGCCCAGGTCCGACCCGTGGTACAGCGCGCCGACCACCAGCGGCAAGTAGACAGTAACCAGCACCGCACCGATGAAGAGCAAGAAGAGCGCCGGAAAGAGCGTCCGCAGGCGGGGCGAACGCCCGATAATGGTCACCGAGTCCCAGGCCATGCGCCCGATGGACCCCCGATTCGTGCCGACGAAGGTGTCGCGGTAGCCGAAGATCAGCGCCAGGATCGCGCTGAACAGCAGCGCGATGTCGAGCGCCAGCAGGGCCGGGAAGCCCCAGGCGTCCACAATCGGGCCGCCGAGCAGCGGGCCGAGGAAGGTGCCCAGCGGCCCCGCCCCGTTCAGGATCGAGAAGGCCAGGCCCATACGCCGCTGCGGCGTCCGCTCGGCCAGGGTCGTCATCATCAGCCCGCTGATGCCGAGGGCGAGGCTCATCACCGCCCGTGCCAGCACAAAGAGCCAGATATTGCCCGCCAGCAGGGCCAGCGTTCCGGCGATCAGGTAGGCGACGAACGCACGCACGATGAGCGGCTGGCGGCTGTAGCGGTCGGCCAGCGCGCCCCAGAACGGCAGGAACGGCAGCCCGATCCCGCTGGAAATCGCCACAATGACCCCCGTCCACCCCTTCACGTCGTCGGGCGCGATCCCCAGGTGCGGCAAATAGAGGGGGGTGAACGCCTGCATCTGGCTCCCGAACATGTCCAGGATGAACGTTGCCACCGTGAACAGGGTGAGCAGCCAGACCCAGGACGCGGGGCGGCGGGGCGGCGGGGGGCCGGGCAAGGGGACCACCTACGGCGCGACCGGCGGTCCCCACCACAGGCTTGCCGCGATAATAACGTAGAGGCCGATCAGCGCCAGCCCTTCCAGCCAGTTCGATTCGCCGTCGTAGACGATGAACGCGGTCAGCAACGCGGTGAGCGCCAGCGCGGCGATGAGCAGCGGCGACACGACCAGGGTCAACGCCGCGCCGCCCAGGAACATACTGATGATCACCAGCGCCGGGATCAGCGCCAGGGCTACCTGGAGGCTGCTGTTGAGGATGAGGCTGATCGCCAGGTCGGGCTTATTGCGCAGCGCCATCTGCACCCCGACCACGTTCTCCACCGCGTTCCCGGCAATCGCCACTACCACCAACCCGGCGAACGCCTCAGACATGCCCA
>JBBSEL010000787.1:0-3082 GCA_038239755.1 Chloroflexia bacterium
GCCGCGACCGGGACGAAGATCGACCTCGGCGCGATGCCGCCGGAGGGCGTGGCGCGCTGCCGCGCCGCGTGGGCGCGGCTCGGCGGACGGCCGACCTGCGTCGTCCACGGCGACCCGAACCCGCGCAACATCCGCCTGACCACCGATCGGGTCGCGCTGATCGACTGGGACGAGGCGCACGTCGACGTCGCCGACCTCGACCTGGTGCTGCCCCACAACGCGGCCGATCTGGAGGACGCGGCGCACGACCGCGCCGCGCAAGCGTGGGCGGCCTGGGAAGCCGCCGTCTGCTGGGACGACGGGCACGCCGTCCAGCGGCTCGGCGAAGTGCGCGCGGTCTGAGCCGCCGCAGCAGCGCAGCCAGCGACCGCGCCGACTGCCGGGATCGTCGGTGCCGCTTTCGACGACGCGGCCTAAACCTGGCGATGCGGTCACCAGGGGCCTTTTCCCGCGCGTGATTCGTTGAGCGCTCCCCGCGCGCCGGCACGCCCGGCCCAAAGGGCTATGGCTGGGGTGGGGTGCGCCCCTATCGCGCCTGCGGGTCCGCCCACCTGGAGCGCGTGGTGCAGATCCGGTGCGCGGACTGCGGCACGGTGCAAGCGGAGCAGATCACCCCGCTGACGCCCGACACCGGGCCGCCACTGGCGGCCCGGCACGAAGCTGTCGCCCGCCCGCCGTTTTGCGGGACTAAGTACGATCTACCAGAGGGAGAATTTACAACCTGGTTGCCGCCGATCACCGAACCGCAACTTGCGGCCCGGTTGCCCGGCGACTTGATCGACACCCGCCGCGCCGCCGCCGTGTTGACCGCCCGCACGGCTCACGAACAGCGCTCCCTGCTGGCCCCCTGGCAGGAACCGCCCCACCCGGCGGATCCTGCCCTACGGTTCACCCCCGATGCCGAAGGGCCACCCTTGTGGCCGGAGCAAATCGACGCCTACGATGCGTGGCTGGCGACCCCGCAAGGGCGTGCTCCGCAGGCGCCGGGGTGAGTATGCAGGCGGGCAGCACGGGGGTCGGCGCGCGCGGTCACCGGGTCGCCCCCGGCAACCGGTTGTTCCGGAAGGGGGGTGGGTGCACTGCGGGTTACCCTATCGAAGCCGGACCGCCGCTGGGTGGGGCGCGTCCCCCTCCGACGGAGACATGTAAATGATCCCGATGATAGAAGACGCCCCGCCCACAGTGGCGACGTTCGTCGAGGGGGTCCGCCCGTTCCCGGCGATCAGCGGCGATGATAACGACCAGCGGGCCGGGGGCCGCGCGAGGCTGCCGCGCAGCAGGCCTCCTGACCACCGCGACCGCTACGCTGTCGGGCCCGGCCCGCGAGGACCCGCGTGGCGTGGCCGCCGGTGCCGACGCCTGTTGCGGGCACCGTCTCAGCGCGACATACCCCTCCAAGCTCCCTCCATCCTACCTCCAACGCGTCCCGCGAAATCGCCCGCCACCACACGTCAGGGACCCACCCCAGCAGGGCAGGGCGGATCCGCCGGGCGCGCAGCGGGGGCGAGGGGCGGCCTCCGGCGGCTCCCGCTAGGTGCGGTACCGGGCGATGAACTCTCTTAGGTGCGGTACCGGGCGATGAACTCTCTGGGGCGATCCTCGTGCCGGAGCCGGAGGCCGACTCAGCGCCAGGGCGTATGGATCTTACAGGGATTTGTCGCCCAACGCGATACGGCCTTCGAACTCGCGTCGAAACGCCAATTCGAGACCAATTCGAGTCGTCAGGCACGTCATCCACCGTCCGGCGGGACCGACATATAGAGGGAAAGCGGGGGGAAACCGCTCGACGCGGTCACGGCGCAGGGCCAGGGGAGGGGGTGCGGGCCCGCCCCACAGCGATCAGGAAGGCCAGGAGTGTGAACGGTTTCGCGAGGACGGGGAACGCGCCGCCCGCCAAGGGGAGAGGGGCCGGGTCGGCCGTGACGACGCGCCGGGGCCGGGCCTTCGGTGCCCCGGTCCCGGCCCATAGACACAAAAGGCCGCCTCGGCAACAGCCCGTCCAGGCCGAGGCCGCGGCGGCGCTCGAAGAGTACCCGATCCCGGTCTTCACCGCGGTCGTCGGCCCGCGGGTCGCCGTTGCGGAAAGCGCGGCTAGCGGCTCGACAGTGGTGGAGTTGGAGCCGACCGGCCAGGCAGCGAAGGAAATCAACGCCGTGGCCGACGAGCGGCTGGCGCTGGAAGGAGAGGAAGGATGAGCGCGAAGAAAGTCGCATTTGGCAGTCGCCCCCAGGCCCGCCCGGAACCGGCCGCGACGCCCGATCAGTGGGTCGACCAGCGCACCGCCGACGAACCGTCGAAGCGCATGACGTTTGATGTACCCGAGAGCCTCCACCGCCGGGTGACGAGGGGATGCGCCCTGCGCGGCATGACGATCCGGGAGGTGATCCTCGACTTGTTGGCACGCGAATTCCCCGCGTAAGGAGGGGTCACCAGGCAAACCTATCTGTACCCGCCATGTGCTATAATCGATGGGCAGTTGCAACCCCTGGCCCCGCTGCGTGACGGGCGCGGCCTATCTCACCGGCGAGGAGCATACCTCATGCGACGGTCTACCCCGCTGTTGGCGCTGGGTTTACTACTTGGTGCCTTGGTTTGGGCTGCTGGCGGCTTATGGATGGGGGCGAGTACCTCTCGTGTGGTGGCGCGTGCCCAGCCCCCGTTGGGGGTAACTACCAACACGCCGACCGCAATCCCCACTGCTACGCCGACTGAGATTCCCAGTGACACGCCGACCACACCCCCTACGACTACCGCAACGGTTACCCCGACCCGCACCCCCGCCGTTACCGCTACCCCCACCGAATGCTTCATCTACTTTGTGGACGTGCCCCCCGACGGGGCCTTCTACGCCTATGTGCGGTGCCTCAGTTGTCGCGGTATTGTCAGCGGCTACCCCTGTGGGAGACCGGGCGAACCCTGCCCCGGCCAATACTACCGCCCGGGCAATAATGTCACACGGGGACAAACCAGCAAGATCGTCAGCCTGGCCGCCGGGTTTGCCGAGCCGGTGCCCGCTGCCCAGCAGACCTTCACGGATGTCGCTCCGGGCAGCACTTTTTACCTTTATGTGGAGCGCCTGTCC
>JBBSEL010000788.1:0-3078 GCA_038239755.1 Chloroflexia bacterium
CGAACGGAATCGAATCGGGCAAGGGTACGGCGTTGCGGTCGGGCACGGCAATGTATTCGGCGTAGCCGCCGGGGGCGTGGTGCCCCAGCATGGCCCCCTGCTCACAAAATTGCTCGTGGCCGGTGGAACAATAAACGCACTCGCCGCAACTCAGCAGGTAATGGACACAGACCCGGTCGCCCACCCGCACCTTCTGGACGCGGGGGCCGACCTGTTCCACCACCCCGGCGACGTCGTGCCCCAGGATGAGCGGCAGCGGTCCCATCGGAGAGCGCCCGGCGCGATAGTGAACATCGCTGTGGCAAATGCCTGCTGCCCGCACGCGGATCAGCACATCCCGGTCGCCCAGCGTGGGCACAGGGATATCATGTAGTTCAAGAGGCCTGTCAATTTCTACCAGGCGAACCGCTTTCATACGCCGGTACTCCGTGTCAGCGCGCCGTGCGGCAGGATGGCATGGACCCCATGCACCCCGTTGGCGATCTGGGTCACCCGCAGATCGACCAGCACGCTCGCCAGGGCCAGGGCTTCGGGGCGATCCACGCCGTAGTCGGTGCCTAGCAGGGTGAGCATGTCGTCCAGGGCGAGTACGGTCGCCGCGTTCAGGTCAGGGTGAAAGCCGAAGGTGATCCACCCGGCGGGGGTGTGGGCACGCGGCCCGGCGAGGGGCGGACCGTCCAGCAGGGTGAAGGTGAGGCTGACCCGTTCCATCGGGCATTCGACTGCGGTCTTGGAGACCTCCCCGTCGCCTTGCGCGGCGTGGCCGTCACCTACCGAAAAGAGCGCGCCCGGCACCGCGACCGGGAGGTAGAGCGTGCTGCCCACCCCCAGTTCTTTGCAGTCGATGTTGCCCCCGGTGAGGCGGGGCGGCGCGGTGGCATGGAAGCCGGGTTCCGCCGGGGCCAGGCCCATCACCCCCATGAACGGGTGCAACGGGATCACATGGCCGAACTGGTCGCGCCCGGTCATCGTGTCCACGTCCAACGTCCAGAGCAGGGTAGTTTCACGGGCGATGCCGAGCCGTTCCCCGGCCCAACTCGGTGCCCCGCCCGCCCATGTCCAGCCATACGCACCGGGGCGGAGGTCGTCCACCCGGATCGCCAGGACCATCCCCGGCGCGGCCCCCTGGATAGCGACCGGGCCACAGAGGGCGTGGCCTGCGTCACGCTCCGGGTCGCGGGGGGAAAACTGGCGACGGTCTGCCGCCGTGGTCGTCGGGGGTTCCAGCCCCCACCCCGCGTCCAGTGTGCGATAGACGATGGTGTCGCCCGATGCGATAGACAAGACGGGTGGCAGATCCCGCGAGAAGGTCCCATGCAGGGTCTGCCGCTCCGGCTCGATTTGATAGGTAGTCATCCCTGGCCTCCGACCGAATACGCGCCGGGTGTGGCGGCGTTTGCTCTATTGTAACATATGAGCCGCACTCGTGGAGGATCGTTCTTATGGGATATGTACAGCATCGTCACCCTGTTGGTCTGTGGGTCCCCACTTAACGCGAGGACTTGGTGGTGGTGGTCGTCTTCACCGTGGTAACGACGGTGGCGATCGCGGCAGGCTTGGCGGTGGCCGTGGCGGCGGGCTTGGCGGTCGCGGTCGGTACAGCGGTCGCGGTCGGTTCGGAGGTGGCCGTTGCTTCAGCAGTGGCGGTCGGCTCGGCGGTCGCGGTATCAACGACCTGGGCCGTCTCGGTGGTCGCGGTCGCCACCGCCGTGGCCGTCGGCTCGGCGGTGGCCGGGGGGTCCACCGCAGCGGTCGTGGCGGTCGCCTCGGCCAGCAACGCGGCACTGGTGGGCGTGGCCTCGGCCTGCGGGGTATCGGTCGCGGTCGGGTCGGCACTCAGCGCGGCGACGTTCGTGTCGCTGGCGGGCACCTGCTCGGCCAGGATGGCATCGTGCTGGGCCATGACCGCCCAGCCACCGATTGTGGAGGCCAACGCGCCTACGGCGATGAGCATCTTGATGTTGTTCATGTTCTTGGCGCGGCCCTTGCCCTGGGTCGAGCGTGTTTTGCCGGGCGAGGCCGGAGCGAGACGGGTCGGTTGCCCGACGCCCGGTTCCCGCGGTGTATTGTTCGGTGTGTTATTCTCAGGGTTCATATTCGGTTTCCTCGTGCTTTCTTGTTCTCTGTGCGATTAGGTCAATGCCGACCTCGTTGTGCGGTATGTCTCTATTTTACCGGGCGAGGGTTAGAGGAAGACCGGGGAATCATTAAAGATCACTAAGATTTGAGGCGAATTTCGGCGGGGGCTGGTGGGCACAAAGCGGCGCGGTGGGGGCCGTCCTGGCCCTCACCGCGCCGGAGATGGTCTATAAGGGCTAGCTCAGCGTAGGGCATCCACCGGGACCGGCTCAGGGGCCGCCACCGCCTGGGCGGCAGCGAGCGGGAGCCGAATGGTGAAGGTGGTGCCCACGCCGGGGGTGGACTCCACCGAAATCTCGCCGCCGTGAGCGGTGACGATGCCCTGCACAATCGCCAGGCCGAGACCGCTGTTGCCGGTGGCCCGCGTCCGCGACAGGTCGCCCCGGTAGAACCGCTCGAAGATGTGCGGCAAGTCCTCCGGCGCGATCCCGCTCCCGGTGTCCTGCACCTTGATCGAGACCAGGCCCGCCGCTGCCGTGCCCTGGAGGGTCACCGTGCCACCCTCCGGCGTGTAGCGCAGGGCGTTGTCGATCAGGTTGATCAGCACCTGCTTGAGCTGGCCGGGGTCGCCGACGATGGGGAGCGGCTCGGCACAGGCGGAGGTCAGCTGCACCGCCCGATCCTCGGCCAGCACGCTCAGCTGCCGGGCGGCGGCGGCCAGGGTGGTACAGGCATCCATCGGCACCCGGCGCGGCGGCGGGCCGCTGTCGGTGCGGGTGCTGTCGAGCCGCGAGAGGGTCAGCAGGTCGTTGACCAGGCGGCCCAGGCGGTCCAGTTCGTCGTGGATGGCCCGCGCCGATTGTTCGATCACCCGGCTGTCGTTGCCGTGCGCCCCGATCATCAGGATCTCGGTCAGCCCCTTCAGCGAGGTCAGCGGGGTGCGCAGTTCGTGCGAAGCGTCGGCCACAAAGCGGCGCTGCGCCTCCAATGTGGCGACCA
>JBBSEL010000789.1:0-3068 GCA_038239755.1 Chloroflexia bacterium
ACCTGTCCCAGACGGTCGAGAGCTTGCGCCGCCTGCTGTGGGACATCATGAGCAGCCAGTTGGGCGATCTCGCGGGCGACCTGTCGGCCCAGCAAGACCGCCTGAGCCGCTATTCGCCCCAGGCCCAGGTGGCGCAGTGGCGGCAGCGGGTAGACACTCTGGCCGAAACCGCCCGCCTCCACCTGGGGCACACCCTCAGCCTGGATCGGGCGCGGCTAGCGACCCGGCAGGCCGAACTGGCAGCGCTTTCCCCCGCCGCGATCAGTGCGCGGGGCTTTGCCGTGATCCGCAACCGCCGCACCGGAGCGGTGCTGCGCCACGCCGCCGACGCGACCCCCGGCGACCTGCTGGAAATCCACCTGCAAGACGGCGTAGTCCCGGCCCAGGTGACCCCGCCGTTGGGGACACCTTGAACTAGCCGGAGCGCCATCGAACAGGTAATAGCGCCACGCTTAATTGATAGGAGCAGAAGACATGAGCATCAATCACGAAGAGTTGGCTGAGCGAGCCAAGAATATGAATCAGCAGATTATCGAGGAGTTTCGCGCAAATGGGGGCAAGGTTGGCAATCTCCCCGGCGCACAGTTCCTTTTGCTGCACACCCATGGAGCAAAGAGCAACCAGGAACGTATCACCCCAGTGCTCTACTTCACAGAAGGGGACACCTACGTCCTCGTCGCAGCCAAAGGGGGTGCCCCCACCAATCCTGATTGGTACTATAATATACTCGCCCATCCTGATGAGGTCACGGTTGAAGTGGGGACCGAGCACTTCAAAGTCCATGCGACAATTGCAGAGCCAGCCGAACGGGATCGGATCTTCGCTGATGTGGCAAGACAAGCACCCAACTTCGCGGAGTATCAAAAAGATAATCCTCGTATCCTGCCAGTCGTTCTACTGGAACGGATCCCCTAGAAGGAAGTGGCAAGGTTGTCACCAGGGATAAGAGAGTGCTCAGCGGAAGAGGAAACGGCTCATTCACGTTGAGAGTCAATCAAAGGATAGTGAGCAGACCCCCAAGACATGGCAAGTCCGTCTCTCTATTCGGAGTTTGCCCACTGAAATTAACACCATTGGTTAATAAACCCGGCGCGGGAGGAAGTCTCAATGCACATTGAAGCCCGCCTCCAGGCGCTTGGCCTCGTTTTGCCCGTGCCGGTGCGGCCCCCCGACGATCTCCCGGTGCCCTACCTGTGGGTGCGGGTGCGGCGGGACCGGGCCTATGTGGCGGCGCACCCCCCGCAGAACCCCGACGGCACCCTGGCCGGGCCGTTCGGCAAGGTGGGGGCGGAGGTGTCGCTGGCCCAGGCACAAGGGGCGGCGCGGCTGGCCGGGCTGGCGATCCTGGGCAGCCTCCACCGGGCGCTGGGCGATCTGGACCGGGTGACGGCGTGGCTGCGGGTGTGTGGCATGGTCAACGCCGCCCCCGACTTCACCCAACCAGCCCATGTGCTGAACGCCTTTTCCGACCTGATCCTCGATCTCTACGGCCCCGACGCGGGCCAGCACGCCCGCACCGCCGTCGGCGTGGCCGCCCTCTCGTGGAACAACCCGCTGGTGATCGAGGCCGAGGTCGAAATCGCCCCCTAGCCACGGCTGGCACAAAATCAGCCGATGTTGGTCCACCCCAAGCTGTCATCCTGAGCGCAGCGAAGGATCTTGTTGGGGTTAGAAGGGCGTCATCGGAGATCGGGATCTTACCCTGAGCACCACGGACCGCCTAGTAGATCCTTCGCTGTGCTCAGGATGACAGGCTTGGTTGGGCAACAGCGTGGCGTTGTAACTGAAATGCAAAGAGGCGCGAGAGTCACAAGACTCACGCGCCTCTTTTGTTGCGTCTAAGCCCGCTTTAGCGCGGCTGGACCGGGCGGACGGCGGTACGCGGCTGCGGCGGATTGTTGCCCGCATCCTGGATCGCCATCTGCGCGGTGTCGGCGGCGCGGTGAACCTGCTGCCCGGCGGCCTGAGCGGCTTGCCCCATCTTCGGGGCGGCTTCCTGGCCCTTCTGGTACCAGTTCTGCACAATCTGCCCGGCGGTTTCGCGCCCACCCAACCCGAAGGCCAGACCCAGCGCCAGCGCCAGCGCACCGACCAGCCCCATAAACAGGGTGTTGACCAGGGTCGAAGCGATGCCGATCTGGTTCACGGCGATGACGATGCCGAAGCCCCAGACGGCGATGCGGGTGATCGAGGCCAACAGCTTGGGGTTGCCCAATCCGGCTTGCGCGGTCGAACCCTGGACCAGATCGCCCAGTGCGTTCGCGGCTAGCCCGGCGATGATCAGCACTGCGACCGCGACCAGCAGGTTGGGCAGCCAGAGCAACAGCGCCTGCACCATCTGCGACACGGCGGGCAGGCCCAGCGCATCGAAGGCCACGACCAGCGCGATCAGGCGGATAAACCAGCGCACCCCGGCGGCCACGGCCCCGGCAGCGTCGGTGTGCAGCCCCATCTTCTGGACAAAGCCGCTGATGCCGGATCGTTCGGCCAGTTCGTTGAACTTGATTGTGCGCAGCAAGGTTGCCACCACGCCGCCGATAGCCGCCGCCAGCAGCCAGCCGACGATCATAACGATTAAGAAGCCAACAATATGCGGCACCGCCGCGATCATCAAGTAGAGCGCATTCGAGATCGAAGCCAGGATCGCCTGGCCGAGATCGGTAATCGGTGTTATCACTTCCGTAATCCCCTTCTCTATGATTAAAGCCCCAAGCAGTTGTGCTGCACCCTGCCCCGGCACCTGCTCCTCACGATGTGTTTCCGCGCACAACTATCATAGTAGAACGCATGAGTACGTACTACGTACAATCGTAGAATAGGCAAGAAGTATGCCAGATCGGACGCAGTGATGAGGTATGAGGTACGAGGTAGTGTTAGAGAATGATTGAGTTGGGGTAGGGGCCGACCGATGTCGGCCCTGGTGGGGCGTCCGAAGCGGTGGCGGGCGGGCGAACGGCGCACCCGGAGATCACGGACCCCCCACCAGGCGCACACGTGGGTGCGCCGCTACCCCAACAGTTCCCTCTGTATAACTACCTCATTGCTCAGTCCTCAGTCCTCAGTCCTCA
>JBBSEL010000790.1:0-3062 GCA_038239755.1 Chloroflexia bacterium
CGGCCAGTTAGCACCCAAACGTCGCGCTGTATCTTCTAGTTCACTCATTCTTCGTCCTTGCCATCGTCCTGTATCACTCCAAAGAAATCTACCTATAGGCACCCATAAGTGTTGGCTGTCTTGGCTCTGTAGATCAGTATGAACTAACATAAGCAAGTACTCAAAGGAGTCGAATGCGCGACTATAATCGATAATGCAACCCCTTTCCTCCGAAAAAGACGTTCGGGATCGAGATCAGGCTGCTTCTAGCTTCGCCGACAACGTGACGGTGTAGCCGAGTTGCTCCAGTCGGCGGACATGGTGCCGTTCCATCCGATCGTGATCCAGTTTGTCGAAGTAATCGGCTCCTAAGTCGCAGTACTCCCTTCCCGCCTTCAGCATGTGGTAGATGATGGTCAGCACGCTGTGGGCGACGGCAATCCGCGCCTTCTGTTTGCCAATGCGCCGCGCCAAGCGGTGGAACTGCGTGCTCAAGTAGTTGTTCTTGGTTCGCTCTAGGGAACAGGTCACCTCACACAGGATCGCGCGTAACGCCACATTTCCCTGCCGGGACCGCTCCTTGAGCCGCTTCCCCCCACTTTCGCGGTTCCCCGGGCAGACCCCCGCCCACGCGGCTAAGTGCCGTGCTGACGCGAAGCGACTCATATCCACCCCGATTTCGGCGAGAATGGCGGCTGCCGCCGTTTCGCCCACCCCGGGAATGGTTTGCAGGCGTTCGACCGCCTCGTGGTAGGGGGCCAAGCGGCGCTCAATCTCCGCTTGGACCTGCGCGATCGCGTCCTCTAGGAACTCAATCAGGGCCAAGAATTGGCCCAGCAAGAACCGATGCACCGGTTGGACGCGGCCCTCCAGCGCGGCGCGCAATTGGGGTAGCTTGGCGCGTAAGCGCCTGCGGGCTAATTCGGCCATCGTCGCGGCGTCAGCCGTGCCCTCGATGAGTGCTTCCAGCATCGCGCGACCGCTCTTGCCCAGCACATCGGTCGCGACCGCCGCCAGCTTAATATTCGCCCCCTCCAAAAGTTTCTGTAACCGGTTCACCTCCGCCGTGCGTTGCTCGACCAAGGTCTTGCGATAGCGGGTCAGTTCCCGCAACTCGCGGATCGGTTGGGGCGGAATGAAGCTGGCTTGGAGCAAGCCGTGGCGGAGTAAGTCGGCGATCCACTCGCTATCCTTCACGTCGGTCTTGCGCCCGGGAACGGCCTTCATATGCTTCGGGTTGACCAAGATCACCGTGCGATTAGCTTCTAAAAGGTTATAGACCGGACGCCAGTAGACTCCGGTACTTTCCATCGCCACTTGGGCGATATGCCACTGCTCCAACCAATCATCCAACGCCAGTAGCTCCAGGGTCATCGTCCCAAAAGTCCGCACATGGCGCTCGACCGTACCATCGGGTTGGGTGAGCAACACACAGGCCACGACGCTGGTCTTGTGGACATCGAGACCGCAGCACAGGGGATGAACAACTTGCATCGGACGCTCCTTTCACGCTAGCCGATCGAGGGTTCGCTGGAGGCCCCCGCCCAGTGCGGAACAACAACAAGTTTCCTCCGCGTGCTCACCTTCCGCAGAAGGGGCAACAGCCATTGATTCTGGGCGCACCGGCGTCAGCTTTCTGGCGGGCTCTATGCACCGAAAAGGGACCGACGTCGCAACGGGGGCTCCATCTATTAGAACGTGAGGCGGCCCTCTTTTTCATCCCCTTTGGTGTCGCGCAGCGACATGTGGCTTTCTGTAAAATCGTCAAGGTGTCCTATGCGATTGTTGGTTAATCGCTCAGGCGCAGGTCAGATAGGTGCGCCCCGCCTCCCAGTCTTCGCTGATTTCCATCAACAGCGCACTGACCAGCCGCAGACAACTCGCCTCGTTGGGGAAGATCCCCACGACGCGCGTGCGCCGTTTCAACTCCCGGTTCACCCGCTCCAGCCCGTTGGTCGTCCGCAGCAGCCGGCGCTGGCCTTCCGGCAGCCCCAACACGGTCAACCCTTCGGGAATGTTCTGCTCCAGCCAACTCGCCAGTTTGCTGGCCAGCTTCTGGTACTTGGCGACGGCCTGCTCCAGCCGGGCCACCGCTTCCGCTTTATCCGGGGCCGTAAAGATCGCCCGGATGTCCGCCGCCACTTACGACTTCAACTCCTCCCGCGGCACGTACGCTTGGGCATTCTGCTGCCAGTGAAACTGGCAGCGTTGCCACGGCACCCCGCCGAAGACGGCCCGCCGGGCGGCTCCCCAGCCCTCGTGGGCGTCACTCACCAGCAGGCGCACCCCGCGCAGCCCGCGCGCCACCAGACCGCTCAGAAACTCGCGCCAATGCACCTCCGCTTCGCTCAACGCCACCGACCCCCCCAAGACGCAGCGTTTGCCCAGCCGGTCAATGCCGGTGGCCACCAGCACCGCCGCATCGCGCACCTGGCCGTCGACCCGCACCTTCTCGTAGCCGCATCCAGTACCAAGTAGGGCCCCTCGCCCAGCGGCCGATTGCGCCCCTGCTCCAGCACCGGGTCGAGTTCGGCCGTGGCGCGACTGACTTGCATACTGCTGACCTGCAAGCCGCACAACTGCTCCACGATCGCGGCGACCTTGCGCGTCGACCCCCCCTGGACGTACATTTCAGCCAGGGCCAACTTCAGCGCCCGCTCACTGCGCAAGCCCTTCTCCAGCGCCTGCGGGTAGAAGTCCCCGTGGCGGACCTGCGGCACAGCGAAGGTAATCTCCCCGAGGCGGGTTTGCACGGTCTTGGGCTTGAAGCCGTTGGCTTGATCCTGGCGCGCCGCCGACCGTTCGTACGGGTCCACGCCCAGGTGCTTTTGGCGCTCGGCCAGCAGCGCGGCATTGACCAGAATGCGGATCGCCTCGGGCAAGGCGTCCAGGCCCGCGTGGCCGATGCGCGCCAACAGGTCGCCCGACAGGGTATAATCCTCGGGATAGGTCATGGTATGGCTCCTTTCGGGGTATTGCAACCCGTAGGATACACCCTGACCTATCCGCTTGTCAGCCTCGCTCGGGCGGTGGGCAGGGGGGCAGCGGAGGGGGCCGGGGCCCCCGTCCCCCCGCCCCCCGAC
>JBBSEL010000791.1:0-3056 GCA_038239755.1 Chloroflexia bacterium
GCAGGGAGGTACACTTATGACATCCTTAACAGCGAACCGGGCGCAGGGGAACGATCTGCTGCGCCAGATTCTGGTCATCATCGGTACGGTCGTCACCCTCGGTATCAACGGCCTGGCGAACACCCTGCCGCTCAACGGGCATACGACCGCCTCGATCTCCGACAGTTTTCCGGTCTACTTCGTCCCGGCGGGCTACGTGTTCGCGATCTGGGGCGTGATCTACCTGGCACTGATCGGCTACACCATCTACCAGGCACTACCCGCCCAGCGCGCCAATCCGGTGTTGCGCCGCATTGGCTGGCCCTACATCTTGTCCTGCGCGGCGAACACCCTCTGGATTTTCTTCTGGCATTATGAACTCTTCCCGCTGACCATCCTGGCGATGGGCACGGTGCTGGGCAGCCTGCTCGTTATTTACCTGCGGCTGGCCGAGGGCCGGGAGCGGGTGAGCACCGCCGCGCGCTGGCTGGTCCATGTGCCGTTCAGCATCTACCTCGGCTGGATCACCGTGGCGACTATCGCCAACGTCACCGACCTGCTCTACTATCTCGGCTGGCGCGACATCGGCACCGGCGGGCAGATCTGGGCGGTCGTCCTGCTGGCCGTGGGCACACTGATCGCCGCCTTTATCGCCTTCACCTGGCGCGATGTGGCCTATCTGCTGGTGCTGGTCTGGGCGTTCGTGGGCATTGTGGTGGCGCAGGCCGACGCGCCGCTGGTGGCAGGTGCGGCGGGTATTGCGGCGGCGGTCGTGGCGCTGGTGCTGATCGGCAGCCAGTTCCTGGTCAAACCCCCGCGCTCCCGCTTACCGATGAGGGCGGCATAGCCTCGCGCCGCATGGCGATTAGCTGGCCCTGATCCCTATTCAGCCGGGCGGCGATGGAGGTCAGGAAGCGCCCGATGCGGATGATGCGGCGGATGACGGTCGGCAGGTCTGCCGGGGCGACCAGGCGAAAGCCGAAGCGGGCGTAATACGGCTCCAGCCCCTCCCCACAGGTCAGATAGATCGGGCCGGATTCGCGGGCCAGCAGGGCGCGGATGATCTGCCCGCCGAGGCCCTGCCGCCGGTGGCTGGGGATGACGGCAATCGAGGCCAATTCGCGGCTGCCGTCCCCATGTGGCTTGACCTGCCCCACCGCCACAATCACCCCGCCCTCCTCGGCTACCAGAAAGCGCGGCCAGTCCAGGTTCAGCGGGTTGATCTGCGCCTCCCGCACAATCGCCCGGATCGTCGCCGCATCCCCCTCCGTCGCCGCCCGAATTGCTACCCCCATCAAATCGCCCCCACTCCCATTACCCCCGACCCCCTGATCCCTCGTCACCCACTGCTCATCACTCATTGCTCGCTGCTCACTGCTCATCGCTCGTCCAGCACCGACACTCGCAGGCAGAGGTCGCCGGGGGCGGGCGTGGTGCCCATCATCCGGTTGCCATGCGGCAGGAGGTCGTCGGTCGCGGTCCAGATATAAATCGGGCGCTGGTCCGGCGCGCCGTTCACGATTTCGACCGTGGCAAAGTAGGTTTGCCCCGCCGAGTCGGGGATCGGCGGGAAGCGCACGGCCAGCCAGGCATTGGCCTGGACGGGGATATCGCGCATCGGCACCTCCGCCCGGCGCAGGTCCGTCGTGTCCCCCGGCGTGTGACGCAGGTGCAGAACCAGGGTGCCGATCTCCGCCGGGTCGGGCTTGCCGATCTGGAAGGTGATCGCGCTCAGGTTGGGCAGGGGCATAGTGAACACCTGGCCGGGCCGCCCGTCGGGCGGGGTCGTCGGCAGGAGCGGAAGCGGCTGCTGGGTGTGCCACTGGTAGAGCACGGTCTGGAGGGGCGGCGGCAGGGTGGCCCCCGGCTGCCGCTGGTAGATGGTCATATGATAGGGGGCCGGGTCGCCCCCACGGTGGTCGATTAGGGTGATCACCGGGCGATAAGCGGCGGTGAACCACGCTTCGTGCGACAGGTGGGCCAGGCTGCCCTCGGCCTGCGGGGTGCCCTCAAAGCGGTCGTTCGCCAGGTAATACTCCGGCCCGTAGCGCTGCACGGCCCACTCGAAATCGTGGGCGGCCACATGCGCCGCCGCCCCCGGCGTGACCAGCCCCAGCAGGTCGATCACCCGCGCCTGGCTATAATACCCGATCTCCCCAACCTCCAGGTAGCCCACCGACGTGGCTGCACCCCCGTGGGCGGCGAGCCATTCCCCGGCCCGCTGGTACAGGTCGGTGACCCGGTGGGAGACGATCTGGATCCGCGCGAAATCTTGTACTGGGGCCGCAATGGGTGGGACGAGCAGTAGCAGCACCCCGGCCATCACGACCAGGCGCACGCCCTCCCGCACCCGATCCGGGCGCAGGGGGTCGCCGTCCGGTGTGCCGGGTGCACGCCGCACCCGCCGCCATCCCAGCCCGACGAGCGCCGCGACAACCTGCGCCGTGCTGCCCAGCCCCCAGGCGAGCAGGACGGCCCAGCCGATTGCCAGCGGGATGGCATACCAACCGTAGAACGCGACGCGCAGGGCAGTGTAGCCCGCCGAGAACAAGACAATCCACCCCAGCACCAACAGCCAGGCGGTGACCGGGCGACGGCGCACCGCCGCGACCCCCAGCCCCACCGCTCCCACCACCAGCAACCCTAACATGGTCCGCTGAAGGAGCGGCTGTACCAGGGGGTTGGGGATGACCGAATTACTGAGCCAGTCGATTGCACCGCTGAGGAAAAAGGGCCACCCGGCCTGCCCCTGGGCGATCTTGGCTTCCAGCGTGCCGGGCAGGGGGGAGCCGAAGAAGGCCCAGCTATAGAGCAACCACGGCAGGAGGACCAGCCCGCCCGCCAGCACCGGTACCAGCCCACCCGTCAGCAGCGGGACCGGCGGCAACCGTCGCCGGGTCCACACGTAATGCGCCCCCAGCAGTGGGATCAGGACCACGCTATCTTGCCGGGTCAGGATCGCCAGGGCCACCAGCACCCCGGTGGCGATCCCCGCCCCCCGCGTGTAGGCCAGGACGGCCCCCAGCACCAGCGGCACCAGCAGGTGCATCTCGCCGCCCCACATCTGCACCAGCAGC
>JBBSEL010000792.1:0-3056 GCA_038239755.1 Chloroflexia bacterium
AGGCGATCAGCGAGTGGAGGTCATGCCCTTCGGCGACGGCGCGCAGCCCGCTCAGGATCGTGCTGCTGTGCCCCGCGCCCTGGTGGGCCGGGTCCACCACGATGGCATAGGCGTTGAGCGCTGTCGGCGTGCGCCCGGCCTCGTGATCCTGGATGCCTTGGAGGGTGGCGGCGTCCCAACCCTCGGGCAGGGTGTCCAGGCAACCATCCCAGGCCAGCGGCACGCTGTTCCCCCCGGCCACCACTGTGCCGTCATCGGTGCATAAGGCCACCTGGAAGCGGGCAAAGGCCGTAAACAGCAAATCCCAGGCCCGGTCGGCAATCGGGCTTTCGTTCATAAACCGGGGCCAGACCTGCGTGTGAATCTGGCTGATCTGGGCGCGCAGTTCGGGCCGCTCGTCCAGGGTATAGATCGTCAGAGCCACGGTGGTATTGTCTCCTTACGCTTTGTCTTTGTCCCGCCCGACCAGTTCGCGGGCGATGATGATCCGCTGGATATGGCTGGTGCCTTCGTATATTTGCAGCCCTTTGATGTCGCGGTAATAGCGTTCCACCGGGTACTCGTTGGAATAGCCCCGGTTGCCGTGCAGCAACACCGCCTGCGATGCTGCCCGCAAGGCCGCCTCGGTGGCGAACAGCTTGGCGATGGAGGTCGCTTTGGTCGCGGGCTGTCCCTGGTCCTTCAACCAGGCCGCGTGGTAGACCAGCAGGCGCGCCGCCGCCACATCCGCCGCCATATCGGCCAGGGTCGCCCCGATCTGCTGGAAGTCGGCAATACGCTGCCCGAACTGGCGGCGCTGGGTGGTGTAGGCCACGCAGGCATCAAGGCACGCCTGGGCCACGCCGACTGCCCCCGCCGCCACCCCCAGCCGCCCCCGGTCCAGCGCCGACATCGCGACCTTGAACCCCTCGCCCGCCGCCCCCAGCAAGGCGCTTTTCGGCACGCGGCAATCGGTCAGGGTGATGCGGACATGCTCCGAGGCGCGGTGGCCCAACTCTTTCCCCGGCATCGGCTCCCGCCGGAATCCAGGGAGTTGGGGATCAACAATAAAGGCGCAGATCCCCTTGTGCCGGGCGGCGCGGTCGCGGCTGGCAAAAACCAGGGCGACCCTGGCACTGGTGCCGTTGGTGATCCAGATCTTCTCGCCGTTCAGCACGTAGTCGTCGCCATCCTCGGTCGCGGTCGTCTCCATGCTCGCCACGTCGGACCCGGCGTTCGGCTCGGTCAGGGCGTAACAGCCGATCCAATCGCCGCTCGCCAGCCGGGGCAGAACGTGCCGCTTCTGTTCCTCACTGCCCCAATCCTGAATACACCCCGCCACCAGCCCGACATGCACCGTCAGGAACCCGCGCACCGACGAGTCGGTCCGCCCCAACTCCTCGCAGACCAGGGCATAGCTCACGTAGTCCATCCCCGCCCCGCCGTACTCCCGCCCCACCAGCCCACCCAGCAAGCCCAACTCGCCCATGCGCGGCACCAGGTGCAAAGGGAATTCGCCCCGCTCGTCGGCCTCTTTCGCCAGGGGCGCGACTTCGTCCTGGGCAAATTCGCGGGCCAGGGTTTGGATGCACTGCTGTTCGGGAGTCAGATCAAAGTTCATGCGCCAGCCCCCTGCCCGTCCGCCCCGATCACCGCCATCCCCTGGATCTCGATCAGCGCCGCATCGTCAAACAGGCGCGAGATCTCGATCAGGGCCGTCGCCGGGTAGTAGCTGCCGAAGAACATCTTATGCACCTGCCCTAGCGGCTTACGCTGGGCGATATAATCATCGCGGTCGCGGACAAAGATGGTGATCTGGGTAATGTCCTGCATCGTCCCACCCACTGCCGTCACCACCGCCTGAAGGTTGCCCAACACCTGCCGGTACTGCCCCACCAGATCGCCCGGCGCGACGATCCGCCCCGTCGCGTCCCCCGCCGTCTGCCCCGCCAGGAACAGCAGCCGCCCCCCCGTCGTCTGGATGCCGTGGCTGAACCCCTGCGGCGGAGCCAACTCCGGCGGGTTGACGATTTTGGATTTTGGATTTTGGATTTTGGAGTCCGTGTCGCTCATAGTGCCTCACGCATCACGCAAAGAAATCCGTTTAATCCGTTTCATAATCCGTTGACAGCGCGCATCACCGTCCAATAAACTTCGGCTTCTCCTTCGCCTGGAACGCCTCATAAAAGCGGCGATGGTCCGCACCCATCAGCAGGAGCGCCTGGGCCTGCGCCTCGGATTCGAGCGCCGAGAGGAGGTCCATGTTCCACTCGTTGTTCAGCATCCTCTTGGTCATCGAAAGGGCCATCCCTGGCCCCGCCGCCAGCCGGGTCGCCAACTCGTGCGCCGTCCCCAGCAGATTTTCGTGCGGCACCAAGCGGTTGACCAGCCCGTAGCGTTCGGCGGTGGCGGCGTCAATCGTGTCGCCCAGCATCAGCAGTTCGGTGGCGCGGCTCATCCCGACCACGCGGGGCAACAAGTAGGCCGCCCCCATATCCGCCCCGGTCAACCCCACTTTGGTGAACAGAAAGGCGATCCGCGCCCGCTCCGATGCCACCCGCAGGTCCGATGCCAGCGCGATCACGGCCCCCGCCCCGGCGGTCATCCCGTTCAGCGCGGCGATGATCGGCTTATCGAGCAGCCTCAGCCCTTGCACCAATGCTCCGGTCATGCGGGTAAACGCCAGGTGGTCCCGCACATCCTGCGCCATCAGCGCCCCGATGATCTGGTGCACATCCCCCCCGGAACAGAAGCTATCCCCCGCACCGGTCACCACCAGCACCCGCACCGCATCATCATAGCGCAACGCCTCCAGCAGATCCCGAAACTGCGCGTAGATCTCGAACGTCAGCGCATTTAATACATCAGGTCGGTTAAAAGTTAAGGTGGCGATGCCGTCCTTGACTTCGTATAAAAAGTCGTATTTCATCATAACCTCTCAATAACCGATGCTAGGAAGGGAACCTCTGCAACGTGTAGGATATAGCTCCGCCCATTGAGGGTCGGTGACTCCCACTATTCAGGGTCGCATCCCTTCCACAGGTGAAAGCCCCCGTCACGACATCACACTCCCCCCG
>JBBSEL010000793.1:0-3053 GCA_038239755.1 Chloroflexia bacterium
ATATTCCTGGGTCCAGAGCTGATCCTGCAACACATGCTGGTAGAGCACGCGCAACGGGCGCAGGTACTGATCCCCGTCCAGTTCTTGCTGGGCGACATTAATCTTGCTGTCGATGCTGACAATAAACTGGAGCAGGACCCAGATCAGGGGTAAGGCAAACAGCAGGCTGATCAGCAGAAACTTCCGTGGATACGTCAGCCGGTTCATCAGCCTGATGATCGGATCAAATCCAAGTTGCATAGCCCCGGTACCTCTCCAAACGTGAACAGGTATGCGCCAACGCAAGCGGCCTGCCTCCGCCTTCTGCCGTTGTTTCGTTCCTCGGTAGGGTTGCGCCCCCTCTATATACTATGAGTAGCTAATATTATCACAGAGTCTCTCAGATGTAAATCTCTTTGCCCGCCAAATACTGATGCGTGCGGCTGCGGTGTGATCGGTCTATAACTGCCGATGCGTTGTGTAAGAGATGGCTCGGTCCACTGTTGCTTGGCTTGCCCTGATATTGCGAATACCCAACCATCAATCAATGGACCGAGCTATCTCCCCCAAAGTGGCGGGGGTTATGAACGGCTCTCTGCCTATCGGTCAGGGCTGATGCAAAAGCCGCGATCTTGGGGTAGGGGCGACCGGCAGGTCGCTGGGTCGGGTGCCCCCGATTGCTCGGATTCCCCACCCGGCGACCCGCCGGTCGCCCCTACCCCAAGATCGTGTGTCGCCTCCCATAGCGCGGCGCGGCAAGGGCCATGATCTCTGTGTCATGCAGCGCCTCTAGATCCCGATTGGGTGACAACCCCGAAATCTCCGACCATCGGCGGATTGACAAGGGGCGGAGGTGGGGCTATAATAGACGGACAAGTGCATACCCTGGCAGTGATCAGGACGAGTAGCGGGACGCACCGCGCCCCAGAGAGACCCGGCCCCGGCTGAAACCGGGTCACGTCGGCCCCCCGCGAAAACCCCCTGTGAGCCGTTCGCCCAACCCCCCTGGACCCCAGGCGGCAGTAGGTGGAACCGGATGGCCCCGTTAGCAGCCTGTCGAGAACCGGCCCGCGCCGGTTAAACTCGGGTGGAACCGTGTGGAGAACCCATGCCCCGATCTGTGGAGGGCATGGGCTTTTTGTTTTCCGTACGACCCGCCCCACAAAGGAGGAACCCGCGATGTTGGTGAATTGGATGCCCCAACCGCCCCCGGTGGAGGAGCGTGCGCCCGCCGCGCCGGTGCCGCGCCCGGCCCACCTGGAGGATGATTGGTCGAATGTGGCCTGCTGCTCGGCCATGCGCCCCCGGCCCCGCCCGGCGCACGCGCAGCCCGCCCGCCGCCCCGACTGGGTGCGGTCTGACGATGGCCCGCCGGTGGAGCATTATGCCTAGCCTGCGATCCTGCTTGCCCTGTTCACCGTCTGAACCCTGGTGCGTGCCCTGATGCACGCCGCGCTCGCGTTCTTATTTGTGGGTCCATCTTTCGACTTTAGATCTGTTTCCCGCCTATTATTCTTCAGAGAGGTATTGCGATGTCGAACGACAACGAACAAGCAGACAAGGATCAACTTTATAAGATCCGTCATAGCGCCGCCCATATCATGGCCCAGGCGGTGCTGGAGCGCTACCCAGAGGCGAAGCTGGCGATTGGCCCGCCGATCGAGAACGGGTTCTATTATGATTTTGATCTGGGGCTGGGTGCGGATGGTCGCCCGCGTACCTTCACGCCCGAAGACCTGGAGCTAATCGAAGCCCGGATGCGCGAGATCATCAAGGGCAACCACCTGTTCACCTACCGCGAAATCAGCGCCGACGCGGCCCGCGACCTGTTCCGCGACCAGCCTTACAAGCTGGAACTGATCGACGGGTTGGACCGGGGCGGCACGGACGAGTATGGCAACGAGACGGCGGTGCGCCCGACGATCAGCACGTACCGCCACGACACGTTCGAGGATCTCTGCCGGGGGCCGCACATGGACCGCACGACGCAGGTGCCCGTCAACGGCTTCAAGCTGCTCAGCGTGGCCGGGGCCTACTGGCGCGGCGACGAACACCGCCCCATGCTCCAGCGCATCTACGGCACGGCCTGGCGCAGCAAAGACGACCTGCACAAGTATCTTCAGATTCTGGAGGAGGCCAAGCTGCGCGACCACCGCAAGCTGGGTCAGGAGCTAGAGATCTTCATCTTTGACGACGAGGTTGGCCCTGGCCTGCCGCTGTGGCTGCCCAACGGCGGCATCCTGATCGAAGAGTTGGAGAAGCTGGCGAAAGAGCAAGAAGCGAAGCGCGGCTATGGCCGGGTGCGCTCGCCCCACCTGGCGAAAGAGGCACTGTTCCTCCACAGCGGCCACCTGCCGTACTATGCCGAGAGCATGTACCCGCCGATGGACCTGGAGGGCGTGCGCTACTATGTCAAGCCGATGAACTGCCCGTTCCACCACAAGATCTTCGCTAGCCGCCCGCGCAGCTACCGCGACCTGCCGGTCCGGCTGGCCGAGTACGGGACGTGCTACCGCTACGAGAAGAGCGGCGAGTTGTTCGGGCTGATGCGGGTGCGCTCGATGCAGATGAACGACGCGCACATCTATTGCTCGGAGGAGCAGTTCGAGCAAGAGTTCATGGGCGTGATCGCCCTCTATGAAGAGTACTTCCGCCAGTTCGCCATCGACAAGTACGTGATGCGCCTGAGCACGCACGCCAAGTCGGGCCTGGGCAAGAAGTATGTGGACAACGAGCGGCTGTGGCTGAAGACGGAAGACATGGTGCGCCAGTCGATGCAGAACGGCAACGTGCCTTTTGTCGAGGTGCCTGACGAGGCGGCCTTCTACGGCCCGAAGATTGACGTGCAGATCTGGAGTGCGATTGGGCGCGAGTTTACCCTGGCGACGAACCAGGTGGACTTCGCCGTGCCGCCGCGCTTCGACCTGAAGTTCACCAACCGCGAGGGGCAAGAAGAGGTGCCGCTGTGCCTCCATCGCGCCCCGCTGAGCACGCACGAGCGGATGGTCGGCTTCCTGCTGGAACACTACGCGGGCAACTTCCCGGTCTGGCTGGCCCCGGAGCAGGTGCGGGTG
>JBBSEL010000794.1:0-3044 GCA_038239755.1 Chloroflexia bacterium
CGCGGGGATCGGGGTCGACTTCGTCAATCTCCAGTTCGCTGACCAGCCGTTGGGGACGGGCAGCGCGTTCGGTCGCCTCGTCGTACTTATAGCTGCTGTTGTGCAGATAGCTGATCAGGGCCGTCTCGCTGGTCAGGACAAAGCGGACAAACCCGGCCTGGGCCGTCTCATACTCGCTGGCCCCGGTGGGCAGGAGCAACGCCGGGTCGGGCGTGGGCAGGTGCCGCGAGGCCAGCAGTGCACATAGATCGGCGAACACGGCGACGACTTCCGCCTGGTGCTCCGGGGTCATCGGCTGGAGCTTCAGCGGCAGATGGAGCGACGACCCCAGGGTATAGAGGGTGTAGAACAGGCTGTCTTCCAGCGCCAGTACCCGCGGGTCGATGCTCCAGGCCCGTCCCGGCCCACCGGCCATGCCGTAATGGAGGGCAGCCACCAGATTGCGCACGACCAGCAAGACCCGCAGGAAGGATCGCTCCACTTCGACCGGATGGGCATAGTGCAGCACCGGCAAGCGGCGATGGGCCTCGGCCAGAAAGAGCAATTCCAGGTTGATCGTCCGCAGCAGGTCGGCCAGCGCCTCGAAGTTCTGCGCGTAGAGGTAGCGGGTCAGCAGCGGCAGGCAAGACACCTGCCCGGCGGTCTCCTCGTTCAGCAGCACCGCCAGCACGCCCTTGCGCTGGAGCACCGGGTAGACCTCCAGCACATAGGCGATACTCAACGAGAGCACCCCTACCCCGCTGAAACTCTCGATCACCGCGACCAGCCGCAGCAGGGGGTGGATCGGCTGCTCATCGCCAAAGCCGACCGTGCTGAGGGTGATGCCGCTGAAGTAGAACGCATCGCCCCAGCCCGGCACCGTGGCCGGGTCGGGCATCCGCACCGCACCCGGCACCGTGATCCAGGCGGCATAGATCAGCCCGAAGCCGAACAACAGCAAGCTGATCCAGGTGGTCACCAGAGCGGCGATCATCAGCGGCACGGCCTGGCCCAGCGCCCGGTGCCGTGCCCGCCCGCGCAAGGGCCGCGACGCACCGCGCAACCCGCGCCACAGGGCCCGTTGCAGGCGGCTGCTGAACGGGCTTTCGGCCTGGGGATGCAAGACCGTCAGGAACACATCGAAGAAGATCAACCCGACCAGCATGACCCCGGCCAGGGTCACCAGCACCGACACGATCATCGGCATGGATCGGGCCGGATCACTGGAACAGCTCCAGCAAGGCGCGCTGCTCCGGCGAGAGGGGCAGGCGTTTGTTGCGGGGCCGAGGGTAAATCTCAGCGATGTCCCAGAACGGCTGGGTGATCGGGGTCGCCGCGCCCAGGCGCACACCCCGCGCCGTCAGGGCGGTGTGCAACTCGTGCGCGTCAAACAAGAAGGCGAAGGTGATGATCAAGGGGCGGGGCAGGCCGCGCACCGAACTGGCGGCGCGGGGCGGCCCGGTGAGCACCAGATAGGTGTCGGGGGTGGAGGTGAGGGCCAGATCCAGCACATTTTCAAGCGCTCCATACCATTTGATGTTGACACTGCGGCCCCCCTGTGGCCCGGCCAGGAAGACCCCATCGGTGCCGGGGTGGTTGGCAAAGCGATGCAGCACGATCCCGAAGACGGAGGCCGCGATGTACTCGCCGATGTGCCCCCACTCGGCGGGTCGCCCGATATGGGACGCGATCACGGCATCGATGTCATTCCGTACTTTGAGCAACTGGGCCAGGCGGGCCAGATCGTCCACGCAGATCGCCCTCCTCTGGGCCTTACATGCGGAAAACCCCGAAGCTGGGCGGCGGCACCGGGGCGTTGCAGGCCGCCGCCAACCCCAGCGCCAGCGCAGCGCGGGTGTCTACCGGGTCGATGATCCCGTCATCCCAGATCCTGGCGGTGCTGTAGTAGGCGTTGCCCTCGCTGCCGTATTTGCCCAGGATGGGGGCCATAAACGCCTCACGTTCGTCGGGGGTCATGTCCTGGCCCCGCGCCTGCAAGTTGTCCAGCCGCACCGTCAGCAGCACGTTGGCCGCCTCGCGCCCGCCCATCACCGAAATACGCGCATTGGGCCACATCCAAAGCTGGCGCGGCCCGTAGGCGCGCCCGGCCATGCCATAATTGCCCGCACCGAACGAGCCACCGATCATCACCGTGAACTTGGGCACGTTGGCGTTGGCGACGGCCATGACCATCTTCGCCCCGTCTTTGGCGATGCCCCGGTTCTCGTACTCGCGCCCGACCATGAAGCCGCTGATGTTCTGCAAAAAGACGAGTGGAACCCGACGCTGGCAGCATAGTTCGATAAAGTGGGTCGCCTTCAGTGCGCTTTCCGAGAAGAGCACCCCGTTGTTCGCCAGGATGCCGACCGGGTAGCCCATGATCCGGGCGAAGCCACAGACCAGCGTCGGCCCGTAGAGCGTCTTGAACTCGTGGAAGCGCGACGCATCCACCAGCCGGGCGATGATCTCATGCACGTCGTAGGGCTTACGGATGTCATGCGAGATGATGCCGTAGAGTTCTGCTGCGTCGTAGGCGGGCGGCTCCGGCGGCGCGACCTCCCAGGGATAATGCTTCTGCCGGTAGAGGTGGCTGACGATATCGCGGGTGATCGCCAGGGCGTGGGTGTCGTCCACGGCGAAGTGGTCGGTCACGCCGCTGATCCGCGAGTGGACCTCGGCCCCGCCCAGGTCTTCGGCGGTCACCTCTTCCCCTGTCGCCGCCTTGACCAGCGGTGGCCCGCCCAGGAAGATCGTGCCGTTGCCCTGCACGATCACCGACTCGTCGGACATGGCCGGGACATAGGCCCCCCCCGCCGTACACGACCCCATGACCACGGCGATCTGGGGGATACCCAGCCGCGACATCTGCGCCTGGTTGTAGAAGATGCGCCCGAAATGCTCACGGTCGGGGAAGACATCGGCCTGCAACGGCAGGAATGCGCCGCCGCTATCGACCAGATAGATGCAGGGCAGCCCGTTCTCCAGCGCGATCTCTTGCGCCCGCAGGTGCTTTTTGACCGTGATCGGGTAATACGTGCCGCCCTTCACCGTGGCATCGTTGGCGA
>JBBSEL010000795.1:0-3043 GCA_038239755.1 Chloroflexia bacterium
GCAAAGCACCATTGCCATCGTGCGCAAGAACCTGAACGTCTGGCCGTGGCAGCAAAACCTGCTTCAGTTCCGCTACCAGGGCCGCGACGGCGAGGTGGCGCAGCAGGTGGTGAGCAACACGATCAACCTCTTCCTCGCCCAACGGCTGGCCGACAAAGTGGGCCAGGCCGACAAAGCGATCACCTTCCTCCAGGCCCAGCAAACGGACTACCAGCAGCAACTCACCACCGCCTCGGCAGCCCTCTCGGCTTTTGAGGCGGCGCACCCGCCCAGCACCCGCGCCACGATGAGCGAGTTGGACTCGCTGGAGTTCCAACGGCTGACGACCAACTACCAGACGGTGCTGGACAACCTGCGCTACCTGGGCGGCGAACTGGACAAGGCCCGCTTCACCAAAGACAAGTTCCAGGCCCAGCACAGCAGCACCTACGTGGTCAAAGACACGCCGCTGGTGCCGAGCAGCCCCAACCTGTCGATCAACAAGCTGGCCGCGATCGTGCTGGTCGGCCTCGCGGTCGCCGTCGGCCTGGGCTTCTCGGTCGTGGCGCTGGCAACCTGGTTTGGTCGCCGCCGCCCCGCCGAGCGGAGCGCCCTCCCCGCCTGGCTGGACCGGGCCCTGATGAGCGAGGAGCAGACCGCGTGAGTCTGGTTGTCATCCTTTTGCTCACGTTCCTGGTCGCCGGGCAGGTGGTGCGCCGCTGGAGTGCGCCGATCATCGCCGGAATGACCCTCTGGATTGCCTTCGTCGTCGTCATCCATCTCGCCATCTTGCGCTGATTCAAGGCGCACGAAAAGCACGAAGCCCTGCGCGTTCGTGCCGTTCGTGCCTTTTGTGGTGAATTCAAACAATGTCCCTAGCTGTACCCTATCGCAATACCCAACCGACCACCCGCCCCCCGCTGGCGCTCCTGATCCTGCTCGGCCTGATCGCCGCTGCGCTGGGGGTGTGGGTCTGGCTCAACCCCGGCGACCTCAACCCGTTCTGGCTGATCGCCCTGCCCTTGCTCGCCGCACTGATCTGGCGGGAGCCGGTGTTCGGGGTCTATCTCGTCCTGGGCGCGGCGCTGGTGCTGGAGCAATACGATATCACCGGCCTGGCCTCCCCGGTCACCGGGCGGCTGCCGTTCTACCTGAACATCAATAGCTGGACCGACCTGAAATGGCTGACCGCCAATCCGCTAGAACTGCTGCTGGCCTGGACGGGCATCGCCTGGTATGTACACGAACGGCGGGCGCTGCACACTCCCGTGCGGCTGGGCCGGATCGGCGGGATCATGCTGCTGTTTCTGGGCGCGGTGGCCCTCTCCTGGGGATTCGGCCTGCTCAGCGGCGGCGATTTCGAAACCTCGCTGTGGGAGATCCGGGCGCTCTTCTATATGGGCGCGTGCTACCTGCTGGCGACCAACCTGCTGAAAACCCCCGGCCAGGTTCGCATCGTTAGCTGGATCCTCATCCTCGGCATCGGCCTCAAGGCGGTCCAGGGCATCTATCGCTATCTGGTGCCATTCGCTGGCAACCTGACCGGGGTCTACGCCGTGACCGGGCACGAGGACGCGCTCTTCTTCGATACGATGCTGCTGCTGGCGGTGGCCTTCGCCGTCTATGGCGGGCCGGTGCGGCAACGGTTGGTGCTGTGGGGCCTCACCCCATTCATGGCGATCACGCTGCTGCTGACCCGGCGGCGGGCGGCGCTGGTGGCGTTGGTGATCGGGCTGGGCGGGTTCCTGCTCACCTTGCCCCCGGCGCGGCGTGCCCTGCTGCCCAAGCTGTTCGTACCTCTCTTCCTCGTCGGCCTCGTCTATGTCGGCGCGTTCTACAACAGCACCGCGACCATCGCCAAGCCGGTCCAACTGATCAAGTCGCTCTATGCGCCCAGCGACCCCCGCGATGCTTCGTCGAACCAGTACCGCGACGTGGAACAGTACGACGTGATGACGACCATCCGCCACAACCCGATCCTCGGCATCGGCTTCGGCAACCGCTACGAGCAGCCGCTCCCGCTGGTGCCCATCGAATTCCCCCTGCGCGACTGGATCCCGCACAACGAGATCCTCTGGATCTGGGTCAAGATGGGCACGCTGGGCTTCATCATCTTCTGGCTGTTCATCGGCACAACGCTTGTCCAGGGCAGCCTGATCCTGCGCAAGCTGCGCGATCCCTATTACCAGGCACTGGCGGCAACCACCCTCGCCTTCCTGCTGATGCAGATCATCATCGCCTACGCCGATCTCCAGTTGACCTTCTACCGCAACATGATCTATCTCGGCGCGATGCTCGGCATCCTGGTGCGGCTGGAAGCGCTCGAGCTGATCAAGAACGCCGTGACGGCAGGCACCCGCCCCGTCGCGGACGCCGCGTAGCCGGGCAGGCACCGATCCCTCGATTGTTTCGCGCAAATGGACCGATCAGCCTGCTGATCGGTCCGCTTTCTGTGCGCCGCCACTGCGCTTGACAAACCCCCACGACCCCCATATAATGCCCACAACATAGCAGCCCGCCGTAGCCGTCGGTGCGCACAAGTGACGGTTTGATCGAGCACGGGATGGGACTGCCCACCGGAAGGGGACGTGGATTCGTTGCACCACCCCGTCCCGGCCTTGCCGCTTCGTTGTATCAACCTTCTTCTTCCGGCGTCAGGTGGCCCAATGTTGGGCGGAACAACGCTTCCTTGTGTATCGGGTACCCCTATTCCCACGTTCCGGTTAGCGATAACCGGCCATGAGTTCATATCCTGAAGGAGGAGAGTTCGGATGAAAAAGGGCAAATTAAGTCTCCTGCTCATTACGTTGCTGACAGTGGCCTCGCTGCTGCTCAGCGCCTGCGGAGCAGACGCGACGGCCACAGCGGTCCCCGTGGCCCCGACCACGGCCCCCGTCGCTGCGGCGGCGACCGATACCCCGGCAGCGATGGCCCCCACCGCCACCGAAGCGGTCATGGCCGCCACTGCCACCGCCGCCCCGGCCATGACCGGCACCACCGGCACCGGCGGCACCTTTAGCGGCGACACGATCAAGATCGGCGTCGATCTGCCGACCTCCGGCGC
>JBBSEL010000796.1:0-3043 GCA_038239755.1 Chloroflexia bacterium
CGCGATTGACCAGCCCGTAGCGTTCGGCGGTGGCGGCGTCAATCGTGTCGCCCAGCATCAGCAGTTCGGTGGCGCGGCTCATCCCGACCACGCGGGGCAACAAGTAGGCCGCGCCCATATCCGCCCCGGTCAACCCCACTTTGGTGAACAGGAAGGCGATCCGCGCCCGCTCCGATGCCACCCGCAGGTCCGACGCCAGCGCGATCACCGCCCCCGCCCCCGCCGTCATCCCATTCAGCGCGGCGATAACCGGCTTGTCGAGCAGCCGCAGCCCTTGCACCAGCGCCCCGGTCATACGGGTAAACGCCAGATGATCCCGCACATCCTGCGCCATTAGAGCCCCGATGATCTGATGCACATCGCCCCCGGAGCAAAAGCTCTCCCCCGCCCCGGTCACGACCAGCACCCGCACCGCGTCGTCATACCGCAACGCTTCCAGCAGATCCCGGAACTGCGCGTAAATCTCAAACGTCAGCGCGTTCAGCACATCAGGGCGATTGAACGTCAGGGTGGCAACCCCGTCATTAACCTCATACAAGAAATCGTAATCCATTCTGACCCCTCAATAAAGATACTGAAATTGAGCAACCGCAACTTGTAGGATATGGCTCCGCCCATTGATGGTCGGTGACCCCTACTGTTCGGGGTCGCCACAACACCACAAGTGAAAGCCTGATCCCTGATCCCTCGTCACGACATCACACTCCCACCGTCCACATTAATCGCCTGTCCCGTGATACCCCGGCTGCTATCTTGCGTGAGGAACACGACCACCGAGGCTACTTCCTCCGGCGTGATCAACCGTTTCTGCGGGCTGATCTTTTCCAGCACTTCGCGGGCGGCGGGTTCGGACATCCCGGTGCGGGTGACAATGTTCTGGATGCTGGCTTGGGTCAGAGGGGTGTCGAGGAAGCCGGGACAGACGGCGTTGACGGTGATAGCGTGCGGCAGGAGTTCGACGGCCAGGGCGCGGGTCAGGCCGAGAACGCCGTGCTTGGCAGCGGTGTAGGCAGCGATGTAGCGGTCGCCCACGCGGGCGGCGATAGAGGCGATGTTGATGATCCGGCCCCCGCCCGCCGCGATCAGCAGGGGCGTGAAGGCTTTGGTCACGTAGTAGACGCTGGTCAGGTTGACCAGCAACATCTGGTGCCAGAGGTCGTCGGGGTGGGTCAGGAACTTATGGCTGGCGGCGGTGCCCGCGTTGTTGACCAGGATATCCACCCCGCCCAACTCCGCCCCGACCCGTTCGGCCAATTGCGCCACCTGCGCCGGGTCGGTCACATCGCCGGGCACCCAGACGCACCGCCGCCCCAGCGCCCCGATCTCGGCAGCCAACGGCTCCAGATCGGCAGCAGTGCGGGCGGTGACGGCCACATCGGCCCCCGCATGGGCCAGCGCCAGGGCGATGCTGCGCCCCAGGCCACGCCCCGCCCCGGTCACGACGGCCCGCCGCCCCGCGAGGACCCCATTGTTCTCGCTTGTCATAGCTATTAGACCTCTACACGACACTAAAAGGGCGGATCGGGCGCATCCAGGCCGAAGACGTGGCGCAACACCGGACTCTGGAACTCGGTCGCCAGGCACTCCATGTGGATGATATCCCACAGCCGCCCCCCTGCCATCCAGCACTGCCGCTGCCGCCCGAACACGCGGAATCCGGCCTTCGCATACGCGCGCTGCCCGGCGACGTTGAACTCTGCCGTGGTCAGCGAGACGGTGTGCAGGCCACGGGCGGTGAAGGCGTAGTCGAGCAGCAGGCGCGTCGCCTCGGTGCCGTAGCCCTTGCCCCGGCAGTCCGCCGCGGCAACCGCGATGCCGAACGAGGCGTTGCGGCTTTGCGCGTCGATATCTTTCAGCAGCACGAAGCCTATAGGTCGCCAGGTCGCCACCTCGTAAATGTCGAAGCGCACATGCTTGTCGTCGTTGGTCCACCGCTCAAACGACCCGGTCATCTCCTCCAACGTGCGGGGGCGGGGCGTATACCCGGCCAGATAGAGGGTGTCGAAATCGTTCATCCAGCGGGTGTAGGTCGGCAGCAGGTCGCGCCGGGTCGGCCCTAGAGCGACCTGCTCGCCCTGGATATTGATCAGCGGGGATGGTTCGGGGGTGGGAGTGTCAGTCACAGGGTTCCTTTCTAGAAATCGGGGCCAGGGTCGTCAGGCAGTACCCACTCCGTATCCACGAAAAAGCGGAATTCAAGGACTGGCTCAGGGAATCCCTCGGGCACAAGATGCACATCGTCGGAAAATGTAATTGTACAGCGATCCCCTAGCCGACTGGGATATTCTGAGCCAGGATCATGAAGTACCTGCCCGACGACATGATACCATCCTTCGTAAAGGTATAGCTTATTGTCCAGCAATGTTGGTAACAGGACGACTTCAGAAGGCTTGACAGGCTCAATCCCCAAGAGGGTGCAAAGCTCTGTAAGCTCCGATGGCAGACGTTCAACCCCCAGCGCAAAATTTTGGCAATAGAGGCATGTACAATTGAAAGGCCAAACCGGTTGTAATTGCTGATATGCCGCAACTGTGGCATCCTTGTTTATCTCTAAAAACCAACCGAACACTTGAATTTGCTCTATCATCATCGGCCCTCTAAGCTGCCGTGATGTGACCGGAGCAGGCTCCATTAGCATCTGCTCCGGTCACATTCGATGGCCCGCCTTACTCCGCCACCGAGGGCAGCCCGGCCAGCGCCGCTTGCACGGCGTCCATCGGGTACTCGTAGTCCTCCAGGTCGCCCGCCAGGTAGCGGTCGTAGGCGGCCAGGTCGAAGATGCCGTGGCCGCTGAGGTTGAACAGGATCGTCTTGGCCTCGCCCGACTCCTTGCAGCGCAGCGCCTCGTCCATCGCCGCGCGGATGGCGTGGGCCGACTCGGGGGCGGGGACGATGCCTTCGGCGCGGGCGAACTCTACCGCCGCGCCAAAGACCGGATTCTGCGGGTAGGCCACCGCTTCGAGAAAGCCCCCCTCATAGAGATGGCTCATCAGCGGGGCCGCGCCGTGGTAGCGCAAGCCCCCGGCATGGATCGACTGCGGCA
>JBBSEL010000797.1:0-3043 GCA_038239755.1 Chloroflexia bacterium
GCGACCGTTGCGGCGGGTCCTTGGGCGTAGATCGCTTCGATTTCTTCCGTGGTTAGTGGTAATGTTGACATCATGCTGGTCTACGTTTATGCGCGCCTCAAGGTTGCACCGTGCAAGCTCGCACTTGGGCTGAGTAGTTACTCACGTTTCACGTTTCACGTTTCACGTTTCACGTTTCACGGATAAGCATGGCACGAGATTTGCCGTCAAGAAGGGTATGATGGATAGCAATCGTCCTGAGCCGGGCCGCCGGGAGGCCAACCCGGATCCCGATGCCGACGAGTTGGAGGTGCAACGGGGGAGCCGCGCTCGGCCCGGCCCGGTGCAACCCTCCCGCGCCCCCACGCCGCAAAGCAACCCGCCACCTCCAGCAGACCGCGCCCCGGCCTATGTGCAGCCCTGGTTGCCCGACCCGACCGAACCTGCTCCCGCCCGCCCGGCCCCGACGGGGCGGATCCCGGAGCGGCGCGATCTGCCCCCGGCCCCGCCCGCCCGTTATGAAGCGGATGTGCCGCGCCCCGGCGCGCGCTATGCGGATGAACCGGCCCGCCCGGCCCCCGCCTCCAACCGGGGGTGCCTGATCGTGGCCGGGATGGCGATGGTGACGGCGTTGGCCTGCGCCTTGCTCTTTTATGGGGCGATCCAGAGCGGGATCCAGCGGTTGACCGGGTTCCCCTCGTTCTCCTTGCCCCAGCCCACGCCGACGATCATCGCTCAGCCGCCGATCATCCTGCGGGTGCAAGCGCTTAGCCGCCTGGAAACCCAACGGTACGTGATGGACACTGTAGTCACGGCGGAGGAACCAGGCATCCTCCCCGCCCCGTTCACTGGCGACAAGATCCTGTTCCTGGGACACGGCGAGGTGGTCGCCGGGGTGGACCTGGGCCAGATGCGCCCGGAAGACATCATCGTCTACACCGATACGGGCAAGGTCGAATTGCATGTACCTGCCGCCGAACTGTTCTATGTGCGGCTCGACAACGACCAATCGCGCATCTACGACCGTCAGACCGGAGTCTTCACCCGCGCTGACCCGAATCTCGAAACCCAAGTCCGCCAGGAAGCCGAGCGGCAGATCCGGCAGACCGCTGTGGAAAACGGCATCATGACACAGGCGCAGCAGAACGCTGAAAAAACGCTGCGGGCTCTCCTTGCCAGTCTGGGTTACAGCGACGTAACCATCATCGTCAAACCGCCCGCGGCTCCGGCCCCGGCGACTCCCACCCCCTGAGCGCGGCACCCGCCCGCAGTGAGGACCCGTTTATGTTTGGCTTGGGCAAGAAAAAAGACCCGCCCCGCCGGGGCAAGGCCGCCACGCGCCTGATGCAACAGCAGCGCGGCCCCTTGAAATACCTGAGCATCTTCCAAACCCTGGACTATGCCCGCAATTCGCTGGAGGATGTGCGCGGGTTGGAGGGGGTGGCCTTGCCGCTCGTCGCCCTGATAGCCTGGCGCACGCTGGTCAGCGAACGGCGCAAGCACGAAAAGAACGTGATGACCGCCCGCCGCGCCGCCGTCCGCGACTCGGTCCCGGCCCACCTCCGCAAACGCAAGAAGCGGTTTATCCTGTTCTAGTTCTCCCGGCTGGGCAAGGGGCTGCCTGGGGGCGACCATCCGGTCGCGACGGCTCTGCGACCCAGTAGCGGGGGACCTTTCACCACACCACTCTAAAGGAGCATTTTTATCATGGCAACTGCACCCAAAGTTGGCGTTTTTGTGCCGCAAGGCTGGCGCATGGATCTGGCCCATATCCCCGATCCGATTGAAAAGTATGAGACGATGACCCGCGTCGGCCAGGAAGCCGAACGGCTGGGGTTTGACTCGATCTGGCTCTACGACCACTTTCACACCGTGCCGAAGCCGGTCCTGGAAACGACGTTCGAGTGCTGGACCTCCACCGCCGGGCTGGCCCGCGACACCAAGACGATCCGCATCGGACAGATGGTGACGTGCAACAGCTATCGCAATCCGGCGCTGCTGGCGAAGATCGCGTCCACGGTGGACGTGATGAGCCACGGGCGGCTGGACTTCGGCATTGGCGCGGGCTGGTACGAGCACGAGTACAACGCCTACGGTTACCCGTTCCCCGACGGGCCGGAACGCTTACGGATGTTGCGCGAAGCGTTGCAGATCATCAAGGCGATGTGGACCGAGGATTATGCCACGTTTGAGGGCGAACGCTATCAGGTGAAGGGGGCGATCAACGAGCCGAAGGGGGTGCAGAAGCCCCACCCGCCGATCTGGATCGGCGGCGGCGGCGAGAAGGTCACCCTGAAGCTGGTCGCGCAATACGGTGATGCCTGCAACTTCGGCGGGCTGGACCTGGAAACTTACCGCCACAAGCTCGCTATCGTGCGCCAGCACTGCGAGACGGTCGGCAGCGATTATGATCGGCTGATCAAGTCGGCCTCGATCAACGCCTTCCTGCTGGAGCCGGGCGAAGAGAACCGCGCCGAGGAACTGACCGCCCGCTACCGGGGCGACCGCTCGCTGGCCGACTTCCGCAAGGGCGATTTCGTCGGCACGGCGGCGCAACTGGTCGAGCAGTGCCAGCAGATCGGGGAGACGGGGATCAACTATTTCCTCATCTACGTCTACGGTGCGGACGACCTGACCCGGCTGCAAAAGGCGGCGGAGATTCTGCCTGCGTTGCGTAAGTAGTGGCTGACGCGCACGGTGCTAAGCCCCGGAGGGGCGGCAGACGGTAGCCCACGGTGTGAACCGTGGGTTCGAAACCACCGCGTTCTTAAGCCCCGAAGGGGCGACAGAAAAGCACCGGGATAAGGCTCTGTCGCCCCTCCGGGGCTAGCGGGAGGGGAACCGCCACCCCCACGGTTGGCACCGTGGGCTACCGTCTGCCGCCCCTCCGGGGCTAGGCGGGCGCTTAAAGGTCGCGCCGCTGGGGCCGTGTCCCGCAAATAGCAAGTCTTACGAGAGAGCAATACAGAGATCACTAGTGGGGAGGAGCAATCATGGCGACCGCACCTAAAGTCGGCGTCTTTGTGCCACAAGGTTGGCGCATGGACCTCGTCGGCATCAAAGA
>JBBSEL010000798.1:0-3042 GCA_038239755.1 Chloroflexia bacterium
GATGATTCGATATAACGTTGAGAACTAACCACTAACCACTAACCACTACCTGCGCCGCCGCCTATTGCTGAAACGCGGCCAGGATCGCCGCCAGTAGGGCCGCGTCTTCACCCGGCAACACGGTGCGGGGATCGAAGAGCAGCAGATCATGGTCCACCCGCGCCACTACTGCCGGGGTGCCGCCCCGCAACCGCGCCGCCAGGCGGCTGGCGCTCCCCCCCGACGAGACCGGGCGGGCCGGGTCGTCGTCCTCCATGTCGGCAGGCGCGGCGGTAACGGGGGCGGGGGCGGATGCGCCATCCGGGGCGAGGGCGAGGAGGCAGGTAGGGAGGGTCTCGCCGGGCAGCGATCCCCCGCCGACCGCGCTGCGCCCCGGCACCACCGCAGCAGGTATGCCCCCGGCGCTGAGCGCCGCCGCCCAGCCACTCACCCGGCGTTCCAGGTCGGCAGGCGCGGCGCTGATCATCTGCCAGACCGGGATCTCGGCGGGCGCATCGCCCGTCAGATAATGGAGCAGGGTCGCTTCCAGCCCGGCCAGGGTCACCTTGTCCACCCGCAGGGCGCGGGCCAGGGGATGGCGGCGCAGGCGGTCCACCCAGGCCGTTTTGCCGACGATGATCCCGGCCTGCGGCCCGCCCAGCAGCTTGTCGCCGCTGAAGCAGACCAGATCGGCCCCGGCGGCCACGCTCTCCTGCACCAGCGGCTCGGCGGCCAGCCCATAGGGCGCGGTGGAGAGGAGCGCCCCGCTGCCCACATCGTCCACCATCCACAACCCGCGCGCATGGGCCAGCGCGGCCAGTTCGGCCACCTCCACACTGGTGGTGAAGCCGATCACGCGGAAATTGCTGGCGTGGACGCGCAAGAATCCGGCGGTCTGGAGGGTGATCGCCGCATCATAGTCGCGGCCATAGGTGCGGTTGGTGGTGCCCACTTCGACCAGGCTGGCCCCGCTCTGGCGCATGATGTCGGAGATGCGGAAGCCGCCACCGATCTCGACTGCTTGCCCCCGCGAGAGGACCACTTCGCGGCCCCCGGCCAGCGCGCTGAGGATCAGCACCAGCGCCGCCGCCGCGTTGTTCACCACCAGCCCGGCCTCGGCCCCGGTCAGCCGGGCCAGCAACGGGGCGGCGTGGCTGTAGCGCGACCCGCGCACCCCGGCATCGAGGTCATATTCGAGGTTCGTGTACCCCGCCGCCGCAACCATCGCCGCCTGCGCAGCCCGGCTGAGCGGCGCGCGGCCCAGGTTGGTGTGGATGATCACCCCGCTGGCGTTGATCACCGGGCGCAAGCTGGGCCGGGTGATCTGCCCCAGCCGCGCCGCCACATCCGCCGCCAGGGCCTCCGGCGAGGGCGCTGCCGATCCGCCTGCAATCGCCGCCCGCGCTCCGGCCAGCACCTCACGGGCCACCTCGACCAGCAGCCCGGCAGGCAACGCCGCCCGCTGGCTCGCCAGCGCCGGATGCGCGATCAACCGATCTACTGCCGGTAGCTGCCGGTAGCCCGCCTGCTCCTGTTTCTCGTCCGCCACGCCCCTGCCCCCTCGCCTGGATTTAGCCGGATTGTACCATAGGGGGGCCAGGGCGGCAAGCGTGATGCGTGATGCGTGAAACGTGAAACGTGAAACGTGATGCATTGCGTATTGTCCCGTTCCCGTTTCCGCTCCCTGATCCCTCGTCACTAACCACTAACCACCAACCACCAACCACTCGTCACTGCACCATAGTCAGGCCGAAATAGGCCAGCCAGGAGAGGATGGCGCAGATGGGGATGGTGACGATCCAGGCTTGCACGATGCGCCCGGCCACGTTCCAGCGCACCGCCTTGACCCGCTGGCTGGCCCCCACGCCGAGGATGGTCGAGCTGATCACGTGCGTGGTGCTGAGCGGAAAGCCCAGGCGGGAGGCGGTTTCGATCACCGTCGCGGCGGCGGTTTCGGCGGCGAACCCGTGGATCGGGTCGAGGTGGACCAGGCGGCTGCCCATCGTCTGGATGATCCGCCAGCCGCCGGTCGCCGTGCCCGCTGCCATCGCCACCGCGCTGAGGATGATCACCCAGAGCGGCACTTCAAACTGGGTCAGTTGCCCGCCGCTGATCAGCGCCAGGGTGATGATCCCCATCGTCTTCTGCGCGTCGTTGCTGCCGTGGCTGAAGGCCATGAACGCCGCCGACACGATCTGTGCCCGGCGGAAGAAGCCGCCCACCCGCGTAGGCGACACATTGGCGAACAGCCGCAGCAACAGCCGCATCAGGAACAGGGCGATAACAAACCCGATCAGCGGCGAGGCGACCAGCGGCAGGATCACCTTTTGCAGCAGCACATCCCAGTGAACCTGGTTGAACCCCGCCGCCGCGATGCCGCCGCCGACCAACCCGCCGATCAAGGCGTGGCTGGAACTGCTGGGAATGCCGAGATACCAGGTAATCAGGTTCCAGACGATAGCCCCGGCCAACGCCGCCGCCACCACCACCTGGGGCACGTTGGTGCCGACGATGCCGCTGCCAATCGTCTTCGCCACGGCAGTACCCGACAGCGCCCCGACAAAGTTCAGCACCGCCGCCATCAGGATCGCCACGCCAGGAGCCATCACCCGCGTCGAAACGACCGTGGCGATGGCGTTCGCCGTATCGTGAAAGCCGTTGATGAAGTCGAACACGACGGCCAGCAGCAGCACCAGCCATAACAACACGCTGAACTCAGGCATACTTCGTCACCAGCCCGCGTAACACGTCGGCGATATCCTCGGTCTTGTCGGTCACTTCTTCCATCATCGTGTAGATGTCGCGCCAGCGGATCACATCCAGCGGGTCGGTCGGGTTCTTGAACAGCTCCAGCAGCCCGGCGCGGAGCAATTCGTCGGCTTCGTTCTCCAGCCGGTTGATCTCGATGATCGCCGTGGTCACGTCGCGGAAGGTGCGGCGGGTGCGCAGCTTGGGCAGCGCCTCGGCCACGATCTTGGTTGAGGCCACGATGGTCCCGGCCAGGCTACGGGCGGTGGGGGTCGTGTTCTGGACGTTATAGACCGCCATCGCGTCGGCGGAGGC
>JBBSEL010000799.1:0-3035 GCA_038239755.1 Chloroflexia bacterium
ATACGAAAACCTCCTTAACGGGGTAAACAATTCAAAAATAAACGCACCCCTCCCGCCGCCTGCGGATGTTGCGGTACGCTCCTCCTGTGCAAGGGAAATGGTCTACCCTCCTACGCAGCAAGAATCAGGCCCACGAGGACGGAGTGCGGAGTGCGGAGTGCGGAGTGCGGAGCGGTGGGCAGGCGGCTTTGTGGCGTCGGCGTTGTCTATCGATCCTGATCCTGATTCCTGATCCCCGGTCGCGTCTCAACACTCAGCACTCAGCACTCAGCACTCAGCACTCGTCTGTCACTCCGGCTCGATCGTGCAGCGGAGGCCAAAGGTGAGGATGCGGTCCTGGTAGTATTCGGCGGTTTCCTGGGGGCAGACGATGATCAGGCCGACCCCAGTTTCGTGCGCTTCCAGCATAATCTGGAGCGCCTCGTCCACCGTGAGCGGCACCGATTTGAGCAACGACTCCACCACATAGAGCATGTCATGGACCTCGTCGTTATGGAGCAGCACCTTCCAGGGCGGCAGCAGCTCGTGCAGCGCCCGCACGGTGGTGTCGGGCAGCCCTATAAGTGCACGGATCAAAGCGGGCATCAGCACAGGCATAGTCTGTGCATTATAGATCGCCTCTCGGTGGGGTGCAACAGCCCAAGACGAATCGAGGGACCAGCAGTTGTGCTATATATCCCCATTTTGTGGATAACCTGGGGATAACTTTGGGATATAGAGGGATATAAATGGGTATGCCAGGGAGTAACGAGCGCAACCATGCAGAAAGATGGGCCTATAACCAGCGGTTACAGCAGGCACGAGCAATCGCCACTGCCGCCCTCACCCACTATGGGTTGGAAGCCGCCCAGGTAGGGCTTCTGGCGCATCGTTGGAACACGCTATTCCGGGTGGAGGCTCCACCGGAACACGGTGGGAGCCGGTTCGTCTTGCGGGTGTACGAGCGAGGCGGACCTGCCGATGCCCGGATCAGGTCCGAGCTAACCTGGCTGGCGGCCTTGCGGCACGATACCTCGTTAGAGGTGCCGGAACCAATCCCGGCGGGCGATGGGAACGTATTGACGGTGGTCGCTGCTCCGGACGAAGCCGAGGGTCGCCGCTGCGTGCTGTTCCGTTGGGTCGCCGGGCGCTTCGTGGACCGGGGGCTGACCCCTATCCACTTGGGGCGGGCGGGAGCCTTCCTGGCCGGGCTGCACACCCATGCGGCCCAATGGACTCCGCCGCCCGATTTTACCCGCCGCCACTGGGAGTGGCGAGCGCTGTTCGCACCGGGCGCGGTGGCCGGGCCAGACGCGGGCGCAGCGGTATTAACACCTGCCGACCATGCCGTCTTTGCCGCCGCCGCCGAACGGATCGCCGATGAAATGGGGGTACTGGAACAAAGCGGGGCAGAGTACGGGCTGATCCACGCCGATTTCCAGCAAACCAATTACCTGTTCCACCAGGGCACCGTGCGGGCCATCGACTTTGCCGACTGCTGCTGGGGCTACTATGCCTACGATATGGCGATTGTGCTGTTTGAGGTGGCCGAACGGCCCAGGGGTGCGGCGATGCGGGCCGCATTCCTCGACGGCTACGCCCGCGTGCGCGCCCTCCCCCCGCAGGCAGAGGAGCAAATCCGCCTGTTCACCGCGATCCGGCTGATCAAACGGGTCAACTACCTGGCGCAGGTGGACAACCCCACCCTCCGGGCGCAGGCTCCCTACTGGGTGGACTACACAGTGGACTGGCTCCGCCGATGGTTAGGGGATGGGGGATAGGGATTGGGGGTTTGGTGACGTTAGAGGCTGGGAACAGAAGTGGGAGTAGTGAAGAACATACCAACCCCCAACCCCTAACCCCCCAACCCGACTAAGCCCGTTTTCCCCACCGGTCGGACACGGGCGCCAGGGGGTTACCTACAGGGATGATAAGGCCGAGGGCGAGGCCGGGGCGGGCGTGGACAAAGACCATGCCGTCCACTTCGGGGGCCTGGCGGATGGTGCGCCCGGCGAAGATGGGGCGGCTGCGTCCGCGCGCATCCTCCAGCGTGCCGGTGCCTTCCAGCAGTACATCGAGGCGCTGGCCGACGTGGCGACGATTCTTGCGGGCCACGATCCCCTGCTGGAGTTGCATCGCCTGGCGGTAGCGCCGGGTTTTGATCTTCTCCGGCACCGGGTCGGGCAGCACGGCGGCGGGGGTACCTTCTTCGGGCGAATAAGTGAACATGCCGACATGGTCGAAGGCAATCTCTTCGAGGAAGTCGAGCAGCGCGCCGAATTCGGCGTCCGTCTCGCCGGGGAAGCCGACGATGAAGGTAGTCCGCAGGGCGATGTCGGGGATGGCGGCGCGGAAGTCGCCTAGCAGGCGGCGCACGCGGGCCATGTCGTTGGGGCGCTTCATCCGGCGCAACATCTCTGGGGCGGCGTGCTGGAGCGGCATGTCAATATAGGGGCAGATCTGCGGGTGGCGGGCCATCGTCTCGATCAGGCCGGGCGTGACCTGCGTCGGATAGGCGTACATCAGCCGGATCCAGCGCATTTCAGGCACCTCGGTACAGATGGCGGTCAGCAACTGCGCCAGCCCGTCGCGCAGCCCCAGGTCTACCCCGTAATAGGTGCTGTCCTGAGCGATAAGGATGCACTCCTGCACCCCCTGTTCGCCCAGGTCGCGCACCTCGGCCACCAGTTCGGGGATCGGCTTGCTGACGTGCTTGCCGCGAATGGCCGGGATGATGCAGAAGGCGCACTTGTGGTCGCAGCCCTCGGAGATTTTGACGTAGGCGCTGGCTCCGGTGGCCTTGCGCCGGAAGCGCTTTAGTTGCGCGGTCGCCTGCACCGGGGCGAGGGGCGCGCCGATCACGCTGCTGCCGCCCATCGGGCCGATGCTGGCGAGGGGGATAACCGCCCCCTCCCCCGGCGCGGCGGTGACGGTGCCGCCTGCCCGCAGGTGCTCGACCAGGGTGACGATTTCCGGCCACTGCCGGGTGCTGAGCAACGCATCGATCCCGCCGACGCGGTCTTTCAGTTCGTCGCCGTAGCGATGCGCCGCGCAGC
>JBBSEL010000800.1:0-3032 GCA_038239755.1 Chloroflexia bacterium
CACATAGGTGGGGGGTACGTAGGGGGGCGGGGGCCGCAAGTTGGCGGGGACGGCGACCGTGTTGCCGCAATATTCACACGTCACCGTGGCCGCGTCGCCCACCGCGTGCAAAACCGCCGCACACGATGGGCACTGGAACGTCTTTACTTCAGACACCCGGCACTCTCCCCAAGAACGGAGGGAGGCGGTAGTCAACATGCCGCCCTCCCCACTCCGCATTCCACATTCTTATAATTCCATCTGGTTCAGGTGGCGTCGCAGGGTCTGGAGGAGCAGGCGCACGTCGTCGGCGTCATGCTCGCGGATCTGCTGCCAGATCGGGCGATCCGGGTCCTCGCGGTCCTCGTCAATGAACTCGTCAATGTGCCAGATCTCGTCCAGCTTGTTGGTCAGGGTGGCGAGCAGGTCATAGGTGGCATCGCTGACACCGGTACTGTTGGCGAAATCGTCGGGCTGGCGGTCGGGCAGGCCGCTATCGTCGCGGGGTGGGATCATACATGCTCCTCGGCAGGGGGGCTAGGGGGGGTCGAGGCCGCAGCCGGGGGTGTCGGCGGGGGCTGCGCCACCCCAGCCGCCCCGGGTGGGGCGCTATCCAGCGCGTCGAGCAACAACTGGCGCAAGGCGGGGTCTTCGTTCAGCGCCCGCAAAAACTCGGCATCAATGCTCACCGCCGGGGCGGGCGTGGTCCCAGGAGCCGGGGCCACATCTGCCGCCGGGGTGGCTTCGTTCGCAACACCCGCTGCCGGGTTGCCCGCCCCTGATTCCGCCCCGCCCGCGACCGAGGTTACCTCTACCCCGGTCACTTCCACCCGGATCGTCAATTGCACCCGCAGCTCGGCGGCCCCGGCGCGGAACGTGATAGTAGGGGTTGGGGGTTGGGGGTTGGGGGTTGGGGCGATAGGGGTTAGGGGTTGGGCGATGGGGGTTGGGACGGTGGGCACGTCGTCGGGTGCGGGGGCAGGGGTGATCCCCTGAGCGACCGGGGTCGGCCCAGGCGTGGGCGGGGTGAGCAGCACCGGCGTGGGCGTACCCCCACCACCCCCCGCCGCTGCCGGTGGGGGGGTCAAGAACTGGTGCAGGCGGGCCATCGAATAGACCCGGTAGGCATCGACCAGGCCGCTGCCGGTGGCGAGGTCGGGGCCGGGACCGGCCAGGTGCGGGCCGGGCGGCGCATCCTCGCAGGTGGGGTTGGTGGCCCCGGCGGCGACATCGCGCCCGCTGCGGATCAGCAGGTTCTTGACCACGGCGGGGGAGAGGCCCGGCGTGGCGTGGAGCAAGAGCGCCGCCACCCCGGCGATCTGCGGGGCCGCCGCCGAGGTGCCGCTGATCACCGCCCAGCCATCGTCGGGGGCGGTATTGTCGCCCTGGGGATAGGGGCCGCGGGTGGCATTCTTCGTGTCGATGTCGCATCCGGGCTGGCCGGGCGACATAATATAGATCGCCCCCGGCAACTGCCCGACCAACCCGACCAGATCGGGCACCGCCCGCGTGGGGAAGATAGGCGAGATGAAGCTGCTGGCATAGTTGGAGGCTTGCACCTGCCCGGTCTCGTCCACATAGGCCCCGCCCGCCGCGATCACGTCGGGGTGCATCGCGGGCCAGCTAATATGCCCGTTGCCCGCCGAAAAGACGACCACAATGCCCCGCCGCACCGCCTCGGCAATCGCTGCCTGCAAGGGCCGTTCGCTAAGGGGCAGGGTGGTCAGCAGGCTCCCGCTACACCAGTTCACGTTCTGCCGCATACAGAGGCCCCAGCTACAATTAATAATGTGCGGGTTCTGGGCCAGCGCCACCTTGAAGGCGGAGGCGGTGTCGCGCAACATGCTTTTGACCGGGATGAGGGTGATGCCGGGCGCGACGGCGAACAGGTTGGCCGACTCCATCGTGCCGTGGCCGTTGTCGTCGCGGGTGGGGTCGGTGGTCGCCGCGTCGGCAGCCAGCAGCACGGGCATGATCTGGTAGCCCTGCGCGATGAAGAACGGGTGGCGATAGTGCCCCGAATCGACCATCGCCACGCGCACCCCGCTGCCGGTGATGCCCTGCTGATGCACCAGATCGGCGCGCAGCAGGCGGGCCACGTCGTCGGGCAGCCGCAGGTGGTAATAGTCCACCGTGGGCGGGGTGGCGCTGAGGGCGTGGAACTCGTGCGGCTGGGGGAAGACGACCCCCTCGATGGAGTCGGCCAGGCTGGGCGGGGGGTCGGCGTAGAATTCGGGGTGATCGTCGGTCGGGGCCAGGTAGGATTGGCCCACGTCGCGGTCGGCTTCCGGCTGCACCGCGTCGTTCAGCGTCGTCATCTGCTGCTGCTGGGTGGTGAAATCGACCCCGAACACCTGCTTGTACAGTTCCGGCGGCCCGCTGATCGTCACGGTGATCACGCTGGCTTCGGGGTGATGGACGACGAAGCCCAGCGCCTTCAGCCGGGTGATCGCCTCGCGCAGATCGCTCGGTTCGGAGCGGAACGCCTGCACGGTGTCCTGGTTGACCGCGTCATCGGGCAGCGCGCTAAACAACGAGGTGCCGCCCACCGAGCGCGGCGACACTTCGCCAAAAATCTGGTCCAGCGGGGGCGGCGTGTCGGGGGCGGCGCTGTCGGGCGGCGGGGGCGTTGGGCCGGGCACAGTCATGCGGCGGACTCCTTATGGCGGATTGCGGGAAGCGTGAAACGTGAAACGTGATGCGTGGGGGGCTGCGTAGTGGGGAGTGTCGTGCGTCGTTCTAACCACTAACCACTAACCACTCAGCACTCGCCCCCCTAGCAGCCGTGATACGTGGCCGGGGTGGGCAGCACCACCTGATCGACCACATCGCGCAGGCTGGCGGGCACGGTCATCGGCTGGGTTGCCACCCACCCCCCGGCGGGCGCGGGGTCGCGGTCGGCCTGGGCACCGTCGCTGGGTGGTGGGATGGACGGCGGCAGGGTGTGCGGTGGGGGGGCGGGTTCCCAGCTATTGGCCCACCCCCTGGTCAGCGCATAGACCAGATCGCCGGGCCACCCGGCCGCAACGGCTACCGGCACGGCCGGTGGGGTG
>JBBSEL010000801.1:0-3023 GCA_038239755.1 Chloroflexia bacterium
CCGGTATTGACCACATTAGCGACACGCCCCGTCGGCACGAGCGGGCTAGAAGTAACCATGGTGGGTTTTGGTTCCCTGGAGATCGGGCGCGACTGGGGCCTGGGGGATGCAGCCCAGCGCCAGCGTCCTGCCGAAGCCGCCGCCTGCGCCGTCCTCCAGGCCGCGCTCGACCTGGGCCTCACCCTGATCGACACGGCCAGCGCCTATCATCGCAGCGAGGAGCGGATCGGACGCTGCCTGGCCGACCAGCGGTCGCGCTACGTCCTGGCGACGAAGTGCGGCGAGCATAACGCCGAGCCGGATACCTATTACGACTTTTCCTATGAAGCGATCCGCGACTCGATCCGGCGCAGCCATGAGCTGCTCCAGACCGACCGGATCGACATTTTGCAGATCCATTTTGGCCCCGACCCGGCGGGAGTGCTTGCTGATGGCGGCTGCGTGCGGGCGATGAAAGAGGCCCAGGCTGCCGGGCAGGTCCGCCTGCTGGGGGCCAGCATCGACGGCCCGGTGCTGGACCGCTGCATCGCCAGCGGCGACTTCCAGGTGGTTCAGGTCGGCTACTCGCTCTTGCACCAGGCGGACGGGGAGCAGATCGCGCAGGCGCAGGCGCGGGGCATCGGCGTGTTCATCCGGTCGGGGCTGGCCGGGGGCTGGCTCACGCCCCGTGCCCTGACCGTGCCCCCTGCTGATCGGCCCCCGGCGGTGACCGCCTTGCTGGACCTGTGCGGCGGCGATGCGCGGCTCCTGCACAGCCTCGCGCTGCACTTCCTGGCCCGCAATACGGCGATCAGTTCGATCCTGGTCGGCACCAAATCGGCGGACAATCTGCGTGAGGCCCTGGCTCTGCTGGATGGGCCGGTGGACGATGCCCTGCTGGATGACGCGATCCGCGTCGCCCAGGCCCATACCGCCGATCCGGGCTGACAAGGTCGCCGGGCTGCGGTACAATGGGTCCCGGCGGCTATCTATATCCCCGGAGGGAGCCAACTTGCTGACGACTTCCTGCGGCGGTAAGGGGCCGGGCGCGGGGCAGGGTAGGGCCGCCGTTAGGCCGGGAGGGGCATTTCGCCCACGCCCGGCATGGCGTGACAGACATACATCGGTGCGTCTAGCCCGGTTTCGGTCATATAGCGGGCGACCACCTCGCGGCCAAACCGTTCGATTGCCCCTGCCTCGACCAGGTGGACGGTTGAGCCGCCGAAGCCTCCGCCGGTCATCCTCGTGCCGATTACCCCCGGCATCTGCCGGGCCAGTTCGATCAGGCGGTCCACGGCGGGCACAGTGATCTGGTAGTCGTCGCGCATACTGACGTGCGACTCGTACATCAGTTGGCCGAAGGTAGGCAGGTCCCTGGCCTGTAGCGCCGCGACGCTTCGCAGCACCCGCGCGTTTTCGGTGACGATGTGGCGCACGCGCTTGCGGACGACTTCGGGCAGGGCGGCGGCGTGGCGCTCAAAATCGGCCAGGCTGATGTCGCGCAGCGCGGTGATGGGCCGGTCCGGCAAGAGCGCCCCGAACAGCTTCACCCCCTCCTGGCATTCGCGCCGCCGGGTGTTGTACTCGCTGTCAACCAGCCCGCGCTGCACCCCCGACTCGACCACGATCACCACCGCCCCCTGCTGCTCTAACCCCAGCGGCACCGCCTGGTAGCTGAGATCGCGGCAATCAATGCACAGCGCGCAATCGGTTTGGCCCAGCGCCGAGATGTACTGGTCCATGATCCCGGTTTGCACGCCGACAAAGCGGTTCTCTGCCTCTTGCCCGCGCAGCGCCAGTTGCACCTTGTCAATCGGGCTGCCGCCGAGCAGGGCCAGGGTGTAGCCCGTCGCCATCTCCAGCGCCGCCGACGAGGAGAGGCCCGCCCCGCGCGGCACGTTGCCGGTGATCGCCAGGTCGGCCCCCACCAGCCGCTGCCCATGCGCCTGCCACGCCTGGGCCACCCCGCGCACATAATTGCTCCAGCGCGCATCCATGACCGGCGTGATCTGGCCCAGCGTGAAGCGGGTCTGCTGGTCGAAGTCCTGCGAATAGAGTTGGACCTCGTCATTGCCCGACGGCGCGGCCAGCACCACCACCTGCGAGTCGATCGCCATCGGCAGCACGAAGCCTTCGTTGTAGTCGGTATGTTCCCCGATCAGGTTGACCCGACCCGGCGCACGCACGGCAACCGTCGGGTTGCGCCCGTATAGCTGTTGAAACCGCTTGTAGAGTTCTTCGATCATGGTGCCCCTCTCTCATGTGGTCTGGATAGTGGCGTAGTCTGGCCCCCCCTGAGCAAATCTCGCGCCACCCTGCGTGGAAATATACATATCCCTTTAGAAAGATCAGCAAGATCGAGGACGAAAAAGCAAAGAGGAGAGGGTGTTGTCTGCGTGCGGACAACACCCTCTCCCTTTTCGATTGGTGAACTGGGCGGGATGATCCCACCCGGCCATGCTTAGGCGGCGAGTGGACCGACCGTTAGCACGACCTGATTACCCCACGGGTCCTCCACGATCACCCCGTCGGGCGTGGTCTGGTAGGGCACCTCAGCGGCATCCAGCCGGGCCAGCACGGCAGCGCGGGCGGCGGTGTCGGGTATGTGGACGGTGAAGTAGTGGAGGCTGGCGTGTTCCGCCGGGGCCGGACGGCTACCCCGGCTCTGCCAGGTGTTCAGGCCCAGGTGATGGTGGTAGCCCCCCGCGCTGACAAAGAGCGCGCCCATCCGCTCCATATCCACGATCACATCAAACCCCAGCAGGCCAGTATAGAAGGCGCGCGCTGTGGGGATATCGGCCACCTGAAGGTGCATATGCCCCAGGCGGGTACCGTCGAGCAGGCCGTTCCAGGGCAGCGGGTCGACCTGCCCCTCGTGGAGCAGCGCCCGCAGGTCCAGCGGATCGGTCGCCATCTGGAGCTTGCCGCTGCGGTAGGGCCAGTCGGCGCGGGGGCGGTCGCGGTAGATCTCGATGCCATGGCCGTCGGGATCGGTCAGGTAGAGCGCCTCGCTGACGAGGTGATCGGACGATCCGCCCAGCGGA
>JBBSEL010000802.1:0-3021 GCA_038239755.1 Chloroflexia bacterium
GACGAGCAGAACGCCGCCGAGCGCACAACGAGCCGCCCCGAACTCGAAGGGCTGGCCGTGCAGGATCTGCTGGCCGCCTACGCCTGTATGCGCGTCTCGCGCGAGATGGATAAGATGGAGACGCTGCTGCACCGCTCCGGCAAGCTCTGGTTCTCGATTGCCGGCGCAGGCAAAGAGGCGCTGAACGCCGCCACTGGCTGGCACATGCGCGCCGACGATATCAAGCTGCCCTACTATCGCGACCGCACGCTGGCGCTGTGGTGCGGCATCTCGGCCCGCGACATGATGCGCCAGGGCACGGCCTCGGCCATCGACCCCATGTCGGGCGGGCGGCAGATGACCAGCCACTTCGGCTCGGTCACGTTCAACTTCCCCACCGGCAGCACCATGACCGGCTCGCAGTGCCTCCCGGCGGCAGGCCGGGCTGAGGCGCTGAAGCTGGAGCAGCAGTTGGGCGTGCGGGTCAGCGAATCCAAGCCTGACACCTTCGTCTACACTTCACTGGGCGACGGCACGACCTCGGAAGGCGAAGTCGAAGAGGCGATTCGTGATGTGGTGCGGAACATGGCCCCGCTGATGATCGTCGTGGAAGACGACGGCTGGGCGATCTCCACCCCCATAGAGACGAACATCCCCGGCGGGAGCGTTAGCCGCCTCTATCGCCAGTACGACCACATCGGCCCCAACAACCACCTCGAAATCATCGAAGTGGACGCCACCGACTTCCTTGCCACCTTCAAGGCGATGGAGCAGGCCGTGGCTTACCTGCGCGAAACCCGTGGCCCCGTCCTCGTCCACGCCCACGTCACTCGCCCCTTCAGCCACTCGTCGGCAGACACCCAGTCCAACTACCGCCAGCCCGAAGACTTGACCGAGGAGCAGGCCCGCGACCCGTTGACCAAAATGATCCAACTGCTGACCAGCAACGGGATCAGCGCCGACGATCTGCAAAAGTTGGACGCACTGGTCAAAAACGAGATCCGCAAGCTCGCCAATGAAGTGACCGAGGAACCGCGCATCGACGCGGCCACCGTCACCGACTATGTGACCGCGACCTCGCTCCAGTTGCGGGTGACCAGCTTCCGCGACCCGGCCCACAATGCCAACACCGCCCCGCCCGACGCCGAGTTGATCCCGATGCGCGACATGATCAACCGCGTGCTGATCGAAGAGATGGGCAAGAACGAGCGGATCATCATGTTCGGGCAAGATATCGCCGACTTCCCCCAGAAGGACAAGCCGACGACGGGCCTGAAGGGCAAGGGCGGCGTGTTCCATGTCACCCGTGGCGTGGGCGCGGCTTTCCCCGACCGGGTCTGGAACTCGCCCCTGGCCGAAGCGACCATCCTGGGCACCGCGATGGGCTATGCACTGGGCGGCTGGCTGCCGATTGTCGAGGTGCAGTTCCGCGACTACATCCACCCCGGCTGGCAGCAACTGGTGGACGAGATCGCCACCCTGCGCTGGCGCTCGAACAACAACTTCGCCTGCCCGATGGTCATCCGCGTGGCCTACGGCGACTACCTCGGCGGCGCGGGCGCAATCTGGCACAGCGAAGCCGCTGTCGGCCCCATCGCCCACTATCCCGGCCTGCGCGTGCTGGTGCCGTCTGACGGCGCGTCGGCGGTGGGCCTGATGCGTGAGGCGCTCGACTCGGGCGACCCGGTGGTCTACCTGGAGTGCAAGTCGCTCTACGAGAACAAGTTCGCCCGCTCGGCCTGGCCCGGCCCCGACTATCGGGTGCCGATCGGCCTGGCCCGCACCATCCGCCAGGGCGACGACCTGACCATCGTCACTTATGGCAATCTCGGCCCGCGTTGCGTGGCCGCCGCCGAACGGCTGGAAGCGGAACACGGCTACAGCTGCGAGATCATCGACCTGCGCACGGTGGACGCGGGCTACGACCGTACCACCATCCTCCAGTCGCTGAAGAACACGCGGCGCGTGATGGTGGCCGACGAGGACCGCCCCATCGGCGGCTTCGGCGGCTCGGTGGTCGCCGATATCGCCTCCAACTGGTGGCACCACCTGGACGCGCCGATCGGGCGGATCACCCCGCTCTTCACCCGCGTCTCCTACGGGCCGGAAGGCGAAAAAGCGATCATGCCCACCCCCGACAAGATCTACGACGAGGCGATGCGCATCCTGCGCTACTGATCCTCACCTGTTCTGTGGTTCACCAAGGAGACACGGAGGGCACAGAGAATCTTCTCTGTGCCCTCCGTGTCTTTCATGGTATACTGGCGACGATGAACAAGCCCAACCTGCTCCTTCTGCACGGCGCGATCGGGGCCAGCGACCAGTTCGCGCCCCTGCTACCCCTGCTTACCGACCGCTTCACGCTGCACACCCTCGACTTCGAGGGGCATGGGACCGCCCCGTTGCGCGCCCCGGCCTTCAGCATGGAGCGGTTTGCGGAGAATGTGCGGGAATATCTAGAACAGCAAAGGATCGAGCAAACCTGCATCTTTGGTTATAGCATGGGGGGATATGTGGCGTGCCTCCTCGCCCGCAGTCAGCCGCAGCTTGTGAGCGGGATCGTTACGCTGGGCACGAAATTCGATTGGACCCCGGAGGTGGCCGAGCGTGAGGTGGCACTGCTGGACCCAGAGAAGATCGCGGCCAAAGTGCCCCGCTTCGCGCAGGCATTAGCGGCGCGGCATACCGCCTTCGGCTGGGAGGCCGTCTTGCGGCACACCGCCGCGATGCTGCGGGCGCTGGGGCAAACGGGCGGCTTACAGCCCGGCGACGTGGCAGGGCTGGACAAGCGCGTCCGCATCTGCCTGGGGGATCGGGACAGCACGGTGACCCTGGCCGAAAGCGTGGCGATGGCCCAGGGGTTGCCCCACGGTGAACTAGAGGTGCTGCCCGGCACGTCCCATCCCTTCGAGCGTGTCCCGCTGCCGCGCCTGGCCTACACCCTCACCGACTTCTTCGGGCCAGCAGCGTCCGCGTGACCCCTATGCCAACCGTGACCACCGCGCAAGAAACCTGGCCCTGCCCCCCCCTCGACATCGGTGA
>JBBSEL010000803.1:0-3018 GCA_038239755.1 Chloroflexia bacterium
AGTGTTGCAGGCGCACGGCGTTGCCCTGACCGTCTTTGTCCCCGAAGTCGAACAGCCCCGTGCCGACGAGGGTATGCACCTGCGCGGCGTCCACGCCCAAATCGGCCCAGCGCACCGCCTGGTCCTCGGCATCGGCAAAGTAGAGCCGATCCCCGTCCAGGGCCAGGCCCATTGGTTGGGCCAGGTACGCCTGCCGCAACGGCCCGTCGCGGATGTCCTCCGGCCCGGCTCCGGCCCACGGCCCGATCGGCCCGTCGGGAAAGGGCATGGACCAGATCTGGTGCGTCCCGGCCATCGCGATATAGAGCGTGTCGCCCGCCACAGCTACATCCCACGGCGAGTTCAGCGCGGTCTGCCGGGGCAGGCCACCTGTGCGCCGGTTGCCGATGCGCCCAACCCCCGCTACCGTCCCGACGGTCCCGGCGGTCAGGTCCACGGCGCGGACGCAATGGTTTTCGGTGTCGGCTACATAGAGCGTGTCGCCCGCCAGGGCCAGCCCGTTGGGGTGGTCGAACTGCGCGGCGGCGAACGGGCCATCGGCCAGCCCCGCCGCGCCGCTACCGATGACGGCGGTGACATGCCCCGCCGCCGGGCCGTCCAGCCCCACGACCAGCACCCGGTTGTGCCCCTGGTCGGTGATGAACAGGCGGTGCTGGGCGGGGTCGGCCAGCACTTTGGTCGGGTACAGCAATCCGCCCATCGGCACCGGGTGGGGCGGCGCGAACTGGAGCGGGCGGCGGTCCAGCGTCCCCTCGGCGCTGTAGCGCTCGATCAGCCCGTCAATGATCCGGGCGAAGTCGTCAAGCTGGAACTCGCCCGGTTGGCTGCCCAGGTAGTAGCCGTTGGGATCGACCAGCACCACCGTCGGCCAGGCGTTGACCGCATAGGCTTTCCAGATCCGGTACTGGCGGTCGTTGACCACCGGATGCTCCAGGTCCAGCCGGGCGCAGGCGTGGCGGATGTTCTCGGTGATCCGTTCGGCGTGATACTTGCCGGAATGGACGCCGATCACGACCAATTCGTTGGGGTAGCGGGCTTCGAGCTTCCGCAACTGCGGAATGACATGCAGGCAGTTGATTCACCCATAGGTCCAGAAGTCGAGCAAGACGATCTTGCCCTTGAGATCGCTCAGGTGCAGCGGGTGGTCGGTGTTGATCCAGTCGAGGTTGCCCATGAAGTCGGGCGCGTGGATGACAGGGGTGCCATCGTCTATGGGGGCCATGCGCGTGTCTCCTTTGTGGTGAAGTCGGACGGCGTGTGTTCACTATAGCGGCCCGCCCGACCGGAGTCAAGTGGCGTGGGTGGGCAGCCACGCGCGGCTAGCAGGCCGCGCCACGACAAGCCCCGCCGGGCTGTGATACCAGCCCGGCGGGGTTGCGTTTTATCCTGCCTGTAGCTGCCGAGCGATTACGCGGCGGCAGCCAACGGCGGTTGATTCTGGATGTTGCTCAACACTGCCCAGTTACCGGCGTGCAGGTCATCCAGATAGTCACTTACCTCTACGTGTTGCTTGATCAAAGTGCTGATCGTAGGCACGTCTCGCGGATACCCGATCAGGATCGCGCCCACAATCTGACCGTCCGCGATCACCAGCTTGCGATAGCGATGCTCCGCCGTTTCATCCAGGGTGATCACGATGTCCGCGCTTGATTTGGCCTCGAAGCGCCCCATTGACGCGACATCAACACCCACCACCTTGAGCACGGTGACGGGAACGGTTTCGGCGTACTGGCCCGCGCCTCCGGCGAGGTTCGCCACCGCCACTTTCGCCTGGTCAATGGCGGCCTGCCACAGCCCGTACACCTGGCCTCGGTGCTCGGCAACATCGCCCACCGCCCAGATGGCCGGGTCGCTGGTCCGCATCTGGTCGTCCACCACAACGCCTTTGCGCACCTCTAGCCCCGCCGCCTGGGCCAGCCCCACGTTCGCCGCGACCCCGGCGGCGACCAGCAAGACATCGCAGTCCAGCAGCCGCCCGTCCTTCAGCACCGCCCCTTGCAGCCGCCCCTGGCTCCGGACGGCCCCGCATTCGGCGTTCGTGATGATCTTGATGTCCATATCCTCCAGATAAGTGTGCAACAACCGGCTCCCCGCCGCATCGAGCTGCCGACGCAACAGGCGGTCGGAGCGTTCCAGCACGTCTACTTCTAGTCCCAGCTTGTGCAGGGCATAGGCCGCCTCCAGGCCGAGCAAGCCGCCCCCGCCCACCAGCGCCTGGCGCGCGCCCCGGCTTTGGGTGTAGGCGCGCAACTCGATGGCGTCGGCGGCTTTGCGCAGCACGAAGGTGCCGGGCACGCCGAACCCGGCGATCGGTGGCACGGTGCGGGTGCTGCCCACGGCCAGGACCAGCCGATCATAGGGCAGTGCCTCGCCGGTGCCCAGGTATACCTCTTTGTTCGCGCGGTCAATGCGGGTGGCTTTGGTGTTCAGCCAGGTGGTGATGTTGTGTTCCTCGTACCAGGCTTCGGGCAAGAGGTACAGCCCTTGCATCGCCGCCCGCCCGTAGACCAGGCGGGTGATCGCCATCCGGTTATACAGATGGTGTTCTTCGCGCCCAATCAGGTGGATCTCGCAGTCGGGATGGGTGCGGCGCAGGTAGTCGGCACTGGTGACCCCGGCAATACCGTTGCCGATAATGACCACCTTCGTGATGGCCGGGTCGAACGTAACGCCGGGGGTTGCCACGCGCACGGGTGCGGGGGTGCTGACCGCGCCGAGGCGTTCGGGCTTGAGCGCCACGGTGACCGGTCCCAGCACCCTGGCCGAGCAGGCCAGGCGGGTGTTCGCCGCCAGGCCCAGCCGCTCGATGGTCCCCTGCTCATCTTCACCCATCGGCGATAGGTTCTGCATACCGTGCCGGATGCACACCGGGTCGGCCCCGCAGACCCCCATGCGGCACCCCACCTCGATGGGCAAGCCCTGGGCCTCCGCGATCTCCAACAACGTCGCGTTCGGCTCTGCCACGACCTGCTTGTCCCCCGGCTCAAAGGTAACCACCGGGCTTTCCGGCGGTGCCGC
>JBBSEL010000804.1:0-3012 GCA_038239755.1 Chloroflexia bacterium
GACTAGCTCGCGAGCCATCTCGTAGCGCAGCGCGTCCACCAGGATATAAGCGGTCTTGTGGCCGTCCTTCAGCGCGGCGGGGGCCACGAAGCGGTTGAAGATCTCGACCTGGCGGCGCATATTGGGTACCTGGAACCGGGCTGCCGCCAGCGCATGGACGAAGCGCTCGGCCAGCCGACCGCCGACCTCCATGTAGCGCCTCTCGGCCCGCTTGATCAGGCGGTCCAGGCCAGCGTCCTGCGGATCGGGGCCGAAGACGAAGTCGTGACAGCGGCGCTCCATGTGGCGATGATGGGTGTCGAGCAGGCACCAGGGCCGATCGGCGGCGTCGGTATAGCGGGCCAGCAGGTCGGCGGGGCCGCCCTTGAACGTCTGCAGCTCGGCCTCGACCCGCCCGGCCAGAAACAGCAGGTTGAGCGCGTCCAGAATGATCTGCCAGCGGGCACCGATGCCGGGATAGCGTTCGGGCCAGACGGACCAGAAATCGCCCAACCGCCGCGTGATCACCCCTTGCCAGCGTGCCTGGTCGGGGGCCGACCAGGCGCCCTGGCCGGCCAGGCGGTCTTCCAGCCCCACCTGGAGTTGCCGTTCGACCGCTGCGAACGTGTCGGAATCAACAATCTGCTCAATAGGGAAGGGTAGGGCGGCCAGGCCCAGGTCGGCTTCCACGCGCGCCGCCTGCTCGGCATAGCTGTCGCGCAGAGCGCGCCGGTCGCGCCAGATCTGGGCCAGCCGAACGCATGTCTCACGGGCCGGACCGGGCGCAGCGATCGCCACCGTCCCTAACCCGGCGGGCAGCGGGCCGTGCAGACCGGCCAGGAATTCGGTGCTGAGGACATGGCGGGCCAACTGCTCGCGCAGCGCGGCACAGGACAGGTCCGGGGCGAAGTCCCGACCGAACGTCGCGCCCAGGAACCCGGCCACGTCGCCCACCGCCTTTTTAGCAGCGAGGGTCGCATCATGGGCGGGATCGCTGAGGAAGAGCAGCGCCACGTCGGGGGCATTGGCCGTGCCGAAGATCAGCGGGATGACGCCAGGGATCTCGCCGATGCGCTCCACCACCCGGTCGGCTTCGTCCAGCGATGTGATCTGGCCCGCCTCGATCTGGGTGGCGACGGCGTTGGCGGTGTCTTCCGGCCAGCCATCGGGTTGGGCGAGCAGGGCCTGCCGGGCGATGAAGGAGAGGCGGGTATTGTGCGCCGCCGCTTGCTGCCCGGGCGCGAGCACCACGCCCGCTGCGGTCAACTCGATCAGGGCATGATCGGTCGCATCCTCGGCCAGCGGCACGTAGACCAGTAGCCGGGGCGGGGTCTCGTCGCGCAGCAGCGGATCGACCTGGTGGCGCAGGGCGAAAAAGCTGCCCGCGTAGCAGGCCACCGTCGTATCCGGCCAGGTCTGTGCGCGGATAAACACTTCATAGTGCCGCTCCGGGTCAAACCAGACCACCAGCCGCCGCTCGCGCACCTGGGCGGCGATCAGGTTGTGGAGATATTCGCTGACTAGGCCCATGATTTCTCTGCCACCTCAAATAGCTCGCCGCTCAATGCCCACTGGCCGGAAGATTCCGTGCACTCCACCTGTAACTCTCCCGCAACACAGGCGTCATCCTGGGGATTCCACTGCACGCCCACCCCGTGACGATGCACAACCCTCCTCACGCCCAGCACGGCCCCTCGGGCCGATCGTAACAGCTTCGTAATCACTTCGTGTGTGATATCAAGCTCTGCCGCTATCCGGTTGCTCACTTCCAGTTCGTCGGTGCCGTCGTGTTGATGGAAGGCCGAGATCACGCCATCGAAAACCGTCTTGAGTTTGGCCGCAAGTCGGATCGAAGCGCCTAGCGGCGCGTGAATGGTAACCCGCAGGCCAAATCGGACGGGCGGTTTGGACGGAGGCGCGGGCGCCTCCAGACGCCCCGTCTTCACGGCGTACCAAACCGAGGAGCACCGTGCCAGCATTGTACTCCTGCCTCCCACCGTCCGCCACCGCGCGAGTACACGACCCGCACTCCAGTAGCGGAAGCCCGCCGCGCCCTCGCTGAAAAAGTAGTGATGGTAATGAAGCGGCGGCCCGGTGAGCAGGCGAGGACATTTGGCGGGCAGGCCATAGATACGCTCAAAGCGGATGCCGAAGTGGGCCGCGTTCACAAAGCGACCCGTGTCCACGTTGTAAAAGAGTACATTCTCCACGTCGCGGGGGCTCCGGTCGGGCGACCCATAGACGGCGTGCAGGAGTTGCCCAGGCGGCGCCATCAGCCCGGCGACCGCCGCGCCCAAATCCTTCCGCCAGGACGCGCGCCAGTTAACTGGCATGTAGCTGAAGGGGTCGGTGCTCCACGTCTCAACCATCGGCATTTCGCCACCCGTCGAGTGTACATAATAGTGAGAGCGTTCGTCGCCTGTCGCGTTCATATTCCACCTCCTGCATCACGCTTCACGCTTCACCTTTTACGATCCCCTTTTCCCGCAACTGCGCGCCGATGGACGACCAGGCGTACTTGCCCGCCAGCAGCGCGTCCCAGGCGGTGCGAGCCTCGCGCCAGGGCACCAGGGCGTGCAGCGGGGCGATGGTCAGCAGCACGCCGTCGTTCAGGTCGGGGCGCAGGTAAAGGTGGGCGGCGCGGGACAGCCGATCGCGGAACTCTTGAAGGTCGGTGAGGAGTTGCTCCTGCCGGTCCACGGCGACCGCCGCCTGCTTGGCCTCCCGGCCTGCCGTGCCCGCCGCCTGCGCCAGCGCCCGCAATTCGTCCAGCCGGTGCGACTCCCGCGTGACTTTCGGCTCCACATAGAGGGTCAGCGCCTTGAATAGCGTGTCGGGGTCCAGACGAGGGTAGTAGAGCCACAAGCCGTAGAGCTTGCGCGGCGACTGGAGCAGCCAGTAGATGGGGGCGCGACGGCGGCCGCGGCCGTAGCGCTGGAGGTGGTCGCGCCAGAAGCCCCCTGCGGTGGGCTTGCGGAAGTAGTCGCGCAGCTCGCGGGCACCGAGCAGGTCGCGGGCCTCGCGCGCGACCGC
>JBBSEL010000805.1:0-3010 GCA_038239755.1 Chloroflexia bacterium
CATGGAGTATCAACGAATGTGGGCCGACTACCTCAAATTGCTATTGCGGGCCACTACCTTGTCTGGACGACACCTCAACTCTTTCTCATCGATCTCAACGCAGGAGAAACCACCCTGCTCTACGATAAGCCAGCATTTAATCCAGTCATTCGGGGCGACACCGTGGCATGGACGACCGAGAGTACAGCAGCGCAGAAACAAGGCATCTGGGGCCTGAAGCTCAGCAATCCCACACCGATACTCCTGGTGCCCAACGCCCCGTATGCGGAAACTGACCATCGCCGGGGGGTGGCTGGTATGGGGTAATGACCGGTTGGGTGCCAAGCGGCTCTACGATGTCTTCCCCCCATCGCCATGATAACACCGATGCGTCCTTCGTCTCTTTGCGTCTTCGCGTTGAACCCTGTGTCAAACCCTGCCAAATATGGTATAGTATAGAACAAATAATCTAAAATCCAAAATCCGCAATCCGCAATCGAAAGGGTCGTGTATGCCCCCCAAATCTGCAACCCGCACCATGTATGTCTGCCGCCAGTGCGGCAGCGAGTCGCCCAAGTGGCAGGGCCGCTGCCCCGACTGTGGCGAGTGGAACAGCTTCACCGAAATCAGCGTGTCGAACGCGGTGTCCGTGTCGGCCCAGGGACGGGTGCAACCGGCCAACCGCGCCGATGTGCTGACCCGCCCGGTGGCGTTGCCCGACGTGCAGTCCGACCAGTTCCCCCGGCTGGTCGTGCCCGGCGAAGAGTTCAACCGCGTGCTGGGCGGCGGCATGGTGCCCGGCTCACTGGTGCTGATCGGCGGCGACCCCGGCATCGGCAAGAGCACCCTCCTCCTCCAAGTCAGCGCCCAGCTAGCCATCCCTGAGCGCACCGTGCTCTACGTCTCGGCGGAAGAGTCGGTCCAGCAGATCAAGCTGCGGGCCGACCGCCTGGGCCTCAACCCCCAGACCCTCCTCCTCTTCAGCGAGACCGATCTGGATGTGATCCTGAACCAGATCAACGAACTGAAGCCCGGCCTGGTGGTCATCGACTCGATCCAGACGGTGTTCCTGCCCGGCCTGCCCTCGGCATCGGGCAGTGTGACCCAGGTGCGCGAATGCACGGCGCGGCTGATGCACCTGGCGAAAGCGGCGCACATTCCCATGTTCATCGTCGGCCATGTGACCAAAGAGGGCGCGATTGCCGGGCCGCGCGTGCTGGAACACATCGTGGACGCCGTACTCTATTTGGAGGGCGACCGCTTCCACCAGTACCGGCTCCTGCGCGGGGTGAAAAACCGCTTCGGCTCGACCAACGAGGTCGGCGTGTTCGAGATGGCGAACGAGGGCATGATCGAAGTGACCAATCCGTCGGCGGCGTTCCTGGCCGAACGGAGCCAGGGCGTGCCCGGCTCGACGGTGGCGGTGACGATGGAGGGCACCCGCCCGCTCCTGATCGAAGTGCAGGCGCTGACCAGTTCCACCTCTGCCGATACGCCCCCGCGCCGCACCGCCAACGGCATCGACACCAACCGGCTGCACCTGATCGTGGCCGTGCTGACCAAACGGGTCGGCCTGTCGCTGCATAATCAGGATATCTTCGTCAACGTCGTCGGCGGGATGAAGATTGACGAGCCAGCCGCCGACCTGGCCGTCGCCATCGCCATCGCCTCCAGCTTCAAGAACGTCGCGGTGGACCCCAACCTGGCCGTGATCGGGGAGATTGGCCTATCAGGCGAACTCCGCAGCGTCGGCCAACTAGAGCGCCGCCTCCACGAAGCCGCCAAACTGGGCTTCACCCGCGGTCTCCACCCGTCCAGCGGGCGCGGCCTCAAGCTGCCCGCCAACTTCAACGGCCAGGCCGTGCCCAACGTGTACACAGCGATCAACGCGGCGGTGATCAAGTAGGGGCGAGGACGGAAGTACGAAGTTTAAGGTTTAAGGTTTGAAGTTTTAAAGACGTGCAACCTCAAACCTTAAACTTCAAACCTCAAACCTCGTTCCCCCTCCCCCAACAACGAGGTAGACGATGCGCGAACGGGCGCTAACCCCCAAGCAAGCCTACCAGGCCGTGGCGCTCTTCCTCGAAGAGTACCGGCAGAGCCTGGCTGAATCGGCGGACGCGGAGCCGGACTGGTCGGACCCGGGCACCTTCGAGTGGGAGGAGCCGCCGTCGGGCCGCCTGCCCTATACCCACAGCTTCGGCGATCTGGCCGTCTCGGTCACGCTGCTCCGCAACGGCACGCCGGTCGATCCTTACCTGTGGGACTCGTGGCGGGCCTGCCTGCCCCCCGGCGCGATCACCGCCCGCCGCGCCTACGAGGGCACCCTGCGCTTCTTCGAGGGCTATTACGGCGCCACCGGCTGCCCCGAAGTGCAAGTCCTCAGCCAGTACATGCGCCTACCCAGCGAAACCGAGGACACCCCCGCCCTGTGGGGCCGCTGGACCGCCTGCGTCCAATCGGTGCTGGACAGTTCGTCCTCCTCCCGCCGCACCCCCCGCCGATCCGACCCCCCGGACGACCCCACTTCGTGGTAGAATAGGGAGCAAGCGCTGCATCGTTTCGCCCGCCTGCTCCGTAGAAGATAGAGTAATGGATCTCACAACCCTGCTACACACCAAGCGCGAGGAGATTCTCCGTACCGCCGCCCGGCACGGTGCGATTAGCGTGCGCATCTTCGGCTCGGTGGCGCGCGGTGAAGAGGGGCCGGATAGTGACGTGGATTTTCTGGTAGAATTGGCACCAAACCGTAGCCTGCTCGACCACGTTGCCCTATTGCACGATCTGGAAGATTTGTTGGGCTGCAAGGTGGATATAGTAGAGCCGGATGGCTTACATTGGTACATCCGCGACCGGATACTCCAAGAAGCGGTGCTGTTGTGAAGGATGATCACCTCTATCTCATCCACATTCTTGAATGCCTGGAGCGTATTGGTCAATACACCATAGAAGGCGCAACAGCTTTTTTCGCTGATACCAAAACCCAGGATAATGTCCTGGTACATGATTATCTAGGCGTCAATCTTGTCCG
>JBBSEL010000806.1:0-3006 GCA_038239755.1 Chloroflexia bacterium
CTGGCTGGCGGCAGGTGCGTTGTAGCTGCGCAGGCTGCCGGGCGGGGCGACCTCCGGCGGCAGGGCGACCAGGGTGCGGCTCACCCCCAGCAGCCCGACCACGCCCATCGCCCCGGCCAGGCGCATCTGCGGGTTGCGCCAACCCAGCCCCAGCACCACGCATGTCGCCAGCGCCGCCCCATAAACCGGCACCGCCAACCCCGCCGCGCCCCCCGGTGCCAGCGCCCCCGCGCCCACCCCGATCAGCCAGGCCACGCTCAGGTAGAGGAGAATCATGGCCGCGATGATAGCACGCCGCCCCACCCATGTCAAACGAGCGCGGGGGATGGGGGTAGGGGTTGGGGGTTGGTAAGGAGTTTTGAGGTTTGACTCGTCACCAACCCCCAACCCCTAACCCCATCCCCTATTTGATCGGCTGGGGGGGTTTATGGTACACTCGGACAGCATAGAACAATACATGCAACATGGGAAAGGAGCAGGGAGTGATGGAACGCACACGGGTGGTGATCACCGGGATGGGCCTGATTTGCCCGGTGGGGAATACGGTGGAGGAGTCGTGGGCCACGGTTGTGGCGGGGCGCTCCGGGTTGGGGCCAATCACGCATTTTGACCCCAGCCGGTTTGAAACGCGCATCGCCGGGGAGGTCAAAGGCTTCAACCCCGAACAATATATCCCGGCCAAAGAGATCCGGCGGATGGACCGCTTCTCCCACTTCGCGGTGGGGGCGACCACCCAGGCGCTGGCGCAGGCGGCCCTGGAGATCACCGACGCCAACCGCGAGGACATCGGCGTGCTGATCGGGTCGGGCATCGGCGGGCTGCAAACCCTGAGCGACCAGATCCTGGTGCTGGAGCACAAGGGGCCGCGCCGGATCAACCCCTTCTCGATCCCGATGGTGGTGACGGACCTGGCGGCGGGCCACGTATCGATCCAGTTCGGGTTGCAGGGGCCGAACTTCGCCGTGGTGTCGGCCTGCTCGACCAGCGCGCACGCCATCGGGGAGGGGGCCGAGATCATCCGCCGGGGCGATGCCAAGGCGATGGTCGTGGGCGGCAGCGAAGCGCCGATTACCGAGATCGGGATCGCCACCTTTGGCGCAATGCGGGCGCTGTCCACCCACAACGAGGAGCCGGAGAAGGCCAGCCGCCCGTTCGACGCGCAGCGCGACGGGTTTGTGATGGGCGAAGGCGGCGCGGTGCTGATCCTGGAGGATTATGAGTGGGCACGAGCACGCGGAGCGCGCATCCTGGGCGAAGTCGTCGGCTACGGCCTGACCGGCGATGCCAGCCATGTGACGGCCCCGGCAGAGGGCGGCACCGGCGCGGCGCGGGCGATGCGCAACGCTCTGCGCCGGGCGGGCCTGACCCCAACGCAGATCGGCTACATCAACGCCCACGGCACCGGCACGCAGCTCAACGAGAAGTTCGAGACGATGGCGATCAAGGGCGCGCTGGGCGATACCGCCTACGACGTGCCGGTCAGCTCGACCAAATCGATGACCGGGCACCTGCTGGGCGCGGCGGGGGCGCTAGAAGCGATCTTCTGCCTGAAGGCGCTGGAAACGGGCTGCCTGCCGCCCACCCGCAACCTGGAACATCCCGACCCCGATTGCGACCTGGATAACATCCCCAACGTGGCCCGCGCCAAGAAGATTGACTACGCCATGACCAACAGCATGGGCTTCGGCGGCCACAACGTCTCCCTGATCCTGGCCGGGGCGCATATGGTCGAGTAAGGGGTTAGGGGCTGGGGGTTGGGGGTTGGTGCGTGGACCCACGGCCAACCCCTGATCTTTTTATGAGGGAGGCATGGATACGATCCGCTTTGAAGTGAAACACGCTGATGAACCAGCAATCTTCCAGAATGGCCGCAATCGGACTGAGGAGCTGGCAATCCTCATCAATGGCCGCGACCTGATTGATCTGCTGCGGGAGGTCGAATTGCCATTCGCCATACGAGAGGACTATCCACCGATGGCCGGTGACTATCGGGGAGTCTCCCCCGACGACCTTTTCGAGGATGCCGGTGCGTTGCTGGGCGATCCAAAAAAGGGCTGGAACACTGTCGAGGGCCAAGTTGTCTTACTGGGACACACTTGTGGGGATGTGTATTGCTGGCCGATGAGCGTCAGGGTAACGGTGGACAAAGACCGGATTATCTGGAGCGACTTTGAACAGCAGCACCGGGATGCCAGCATGGGTGAAGACCAGTGGACCTATGAGGCGTTGGGTCCCTTTGCCTTTGACCACCGCCAATATATGCGGGAAGTAGAGCGGATGGTTAGCACCTATGGGCCAGAGCGCCCCAACATGGGAATTTGATGCTCTACAAAGCCACACTCGAATATGACGGCAAGGCGTTCCACGGGTCGCAGGCGCAGGCGGCGGCGCGGGGGCGCACGGTGCAGGGCGAGTTGGAGCGGGCGCTGGCCCAGGTGACAGGCACGGCGATCCGCATTGTGCTGGCCGGGCGCACCGATGCGGGGGTCCATGCGCTGGGGCAGGTGGCCTCCTTTGCCATCGACCCGGCGTGGCCGCGGGCCAAGCTGCTGGAGGCGTTGAACGGCGTACTGCCGGGGGATCTCAAGGTGCGGGCCATCGACAGGGCGGCGGAGGGCTTCCACGCCCGGCACAGCGCGAATCGCCGCGACTATCGCTACCTGATCTGGCAAGCGCCCGCGCCCGCGCCGCTGCTGCGCGACCGCACCTGGCACCTGCGCAAAGTGTTGGACGTGGAGGCGATGCACCAGGCGGCGCAGGCGTTGCTGGGGCGACACAACTTCGCGTCGTTCTGTGGCGGAGGTCTGGGAGTGCCGAGCGCGGACGAGACCGCCGACGAGCGGCCCAGCACCGTCCGCACCATGCTGGCGGCGGCGTGCTATAGCTGGCCGCACAGCAGCCTGTACGAGGCCACACCGCCCGCCGACGAGACAACCCGCCTGCTGGCCGTAGACCTCAGCGCCAACGCCTTCTTGCCCCAGATGGTGCGGACCATCGTCGGCAGCC
>JBBSEL010000807.1:0-3005 GCA_038239755.1 Chloroflexia bacterium
GCTGAAGAAGGGGTGGCCCTCGGCTCGTTCGCGGATCAGCGCGACGACCGGCGCAGGCAAGCGAGCCACGCCCAACCGCCCGCAGATCAGGGCAATCGTATCTTCGGGCGATAGGCCCTCCAGCCGCAGGCGGTGCATATCGCGCTGGTCGAGCAGTTGCCGGTACTCCATCGGCAGGGGTTCGCTCAGCGGGCGGGTCGCCACCACCAGCAAGAGCGGCTGCACCTGCTGGCAGACCGCCAACGCCAGCGCCCACGAGGCCGAATCGAGCCAATGAGCATCTTCGAGGATCAGTGTGGTCGGCTGGCGACGCACCGCCCCGCGCAGCAGGGTCAGCAACAGTTCGCGGGTGTTCTCAGCCCGCACCTGCCCGCTCATCTGGGCGGTCAATTCGGTTTCGGACAGGTCCAGGGGCAGCACCGCGTTGAGCAACGGGGCCAGCCGCGCCTGCCGGGGGTCGATCCCCAGGGCGGTCCGCACCAGGGCACGCCGGATCTCCACATCCTCCGGCACGGCGTCCAGGTGGAAGAGTTGCTGGAAGATGGGTCGCCAGGCATGGTAGGCGGTGGTGCGCTCGATCGCATCGCCCGTGCCCAGCAGCACTTGCACCCCCAGCGTGGTCGCCTGGCGGGCCAGTTCCTCAACCAGCCGCGATTTCCCGATGCCCGCCTCGCCTTCGATCACCACCACGCCCCCGGCCCGGCGGCGCAGGAGGCTCTGTAGCTGATCGATCAGGACGGCCCGCTCCGCAGTACGACCGACGATGGCAGAGGAGGGGCGCACCGCCATCCGGGCCTCGCCCTGGGGGCGATAGACGGGCACCGGCTCGGTGCGCCCTTTGACGGTGATGGTGGGCAGGGTGTCGAATGTGACCAGCGCCTGGGCCGCCTGATAAGTCGCGGCGTCGCAGAGGATGTCGCCGGGCGCGGCTTGCATTAGCCGGGCGGCCAGGTTGACCACCCCGCCGACCATCGTGTACTCGCGGCGGGTGGTGTTGCCCACCTCGCCGCAGAAGGCCCGCCCGGTCGCCACCCCGATCCCACAGCGCACACCCAGGTCGCGCAACCGGGCCTGCATCGCCAGCGCCGCCAGCACCCCCCGCGCCGCATCGTCTTCGTGCGCCAGCGGCGGCAGCCCCAACGCCGCCACCAGGGTCACCCCCTTGTCGTCCACGTTGAGCTTGTTGATGCTGCCCTCGAAGCGATAGAGGGCCGTTTGCAACGCCTGCATGACCTCTTGCCCCTGGTCCAGCGCGCCGGGGACGCTGTTGTTCATGTCGGGCAGGTTGAGGAAGATGACGGTGACCCGGCGCAACTCGGCCAGCCAGCCGGTCTGCCCTGCCGCCAGGCGGGTAATGATCGCGCCGGGGATGAAGGGGCGCAGCGCGCTCTCGGCCCCGGCGGGCACCGCCACGGTCGCCAGCGACCGCAAGGGCAAGGGGGTGCGAATGGCCTCCAGGCGGACCCCCTCGGCGGCTTCCAGCGAGGTCGCGGCCCCGGCCAGGGGTGGACCGCCCGCGACATCGGCCACCAGATCCCAGGCGGCGGGGGCCAGCCAGACCTCGCCCGGTCGAGCGCGCCGCTCGGCGGTGCTCATTTCGGTCAGGGGTTGCCCGGCGATCATCAGTTCCCAGCGGCCATAGACGCCGCCGATCTGCACGGCGAACACCGGCCCGGCCCCGATGCCCACCCGCAGGGCCAGTTGCACCCCCGCCGCTGCCGGGTAGTTGTGGAGGGTGGCCTGCACCACCAGGCCGCACTGCGCCGCCCGGCGGGTGACGGTGGGCAGGTCTTCCTCGCGGGCCGGCCAGACGGCCAGCAGCCCATCGCCCGCGAACTTGACCACGTCGCCGCCGTGGCGGGTGATCAGGTCGATCAACTGGCCGAAATAGGTGTTGAGGAGGGTGGTGAGTTCTTCGGCCCCTGCCGGGCCGCGCTCGCCCAGCCGCTCGGCCAGCGCCGTGAACCCGGAGATGTCGGCAAAGAGGACCGCCGCCGGAAACTGCGCCACAGTGGGCACGCTGATCGGCGCGGAATCGGTCTCCAGACGGCGCGCCAGCAACTGGGGCACGTAACTGGTCAGCGTGTCTACCAGCCTGACCATTGGATCGATCTCCCTTAAAATGCCAGGGGCGGGGCGGCCCCGTCCTGCCACCTCATCGAGGGTCCCAAATCGGCTTATCAGTGCTGTATGATACTCCAAGTATCTGCGCCGGTCAAGTAGGAGATTCCTGATCAGAGACCGAAATCTGCCATCCGCCGCGAACGGCAGCGCCGAATCGCTGCGCCCGGCCAAAGGGCACGAGGCGCACGACCGGGCACCGGGGTTGGTGGGTGTCGGGGATCGTGGGCGTCGTGCCCTCTGTGCTAACGGTGACTCACCCGCAGGGCCGCGCCCGGTCGGGGGCTATCCGGTGCGGGCGCTATTTGCCCCAGTCGTCGGAGTCGGTGTTGGTGTTCCAGTTGTTGTTGTTGTCCCACTGCGTGTTGGTCTGGTTCCCATCCGATTGCTGCTGGTTATAGTTGTTATATTGGTCGTTATCTCCTTCAAAACCTCGGGTCCAATTGATCTGCGGCCCTTGCTCGTTGTAGCCATCATACAGGCTATCCAGGTATTCGCGGGTTTCCCGGCTCATGAGGCTCCTCGCTTTCACGTAGGAGCCGCCGGCCAACGGTTCGGAGGCTCACACAAGAGGTGGAGCCGCCGCCAACGAGGCGACTATAATCGTATGGATCATACGAGTGAAACGGGTCAGATCGCGCAGGGGGAGACCGGGGTCGGGCGGAGGGGCACCAGAGAGGACACCTCCAGCAACGCCGAGAGCCAACTCGGACGCCACGGCTCACCCGCGTGCCAGGGGCACAATGCGCGGTGACCTGCTGGGCTGGTGCCAACGAACCAGGGGCAGTTAATCGATAGATTCAGTATAGGCAGGATTCCCGGCGCTGTCAATAGCCCGATTGTCCCTAAAAAGGCGGCCTGACAGCGGGCACTACTACAACAAC
>JBBSEL010000808.1:0-3004 GCA_038239755.1 Chloroflexia bacterium
GAGGCTGATAGATGTTCGGCAGTGGGCCTAATGATCCCAGGTTTGGGTCTTGTCTTTCACCGCCCACTTGTCCCCGTCCCGGTAGATCCGGTAGAGGTAGCCGGTGGCATCGTCGCTGGCGCGGTAGGTGCTGGCGTAGAGGGTGATCCCATCCGCTCCGGCGGTGGGGTCGGGCTGGACCACGCCCATCGTCAGAAACACCCCATCGTTGCGCACCCGCCCGCCCGACTCCAGCGGCCCAATGGCTTCCATGAACGTGGTCAGTTCGACCGTCGCGGAGTAATCGCTCAGCGCGCCGATCAGTTCGGGCGGCACCGGGCGGTCGGGGGAAGGGGTATCCAGCAACTCGCCCTGCGCGGCCTGCGCGGCAATAGCGATATACCCCGGCGCCGGCTTCGCCACCAGATCGTGCACCACGAGGCTATAGATCAGGGTAAGTTGCGCCGCGTCGATCCCGGTGGCGGTCGGCGGCGCGGTCGGCGGCGGGGGCAGGGCGATGGTCGGGATCTCGGTGGGGATCTCGTGGGTGGGTTCTTCGGCGGCGGTGGGGGGGGCGGTCGGCTCTAGCACCGCCGTCGCGGTCGCTGTGGCCGGAGGCGGCGGGGACGTTGGTGTGACGCTCTCCGCCGGGCCGCTAGTGCAGGCGGTCAACAGCACCAGGATCAGGATCGGGGTCGCCTGCCGCACAAAGTGGCGCGCACGTCTGAACAAGCCTCACCTCTATCGCGTATCGCGTAATTGTAACATCCAAAGGGTGTCTCCAATTGTACCACTTTTAAAGCCAAAATAGCAAAGTTGATCCGGCGTGGCACCATACAAAGGCACATGGTATAATGCATGATGGGAAAGAATGTAGCACTGGCGGAGCGGTTGCGCGCACTACGCAAAGCTCGCGGCTGGACCCAGCAAGATCTCAGCCGGGTCAGCGGCCTCACCCGCAGCCACATTTCGCGCCTGGAGCGTGGCGATATCCAGTTGCCGTCGAGCGAACGGCTGCGCCAACTGGCCCAGGCGCTGGATACCAGCCTTGATGATCTGCTCGAAGCGGCGGGCTACCGCGACTCCCTCCTCAGCGACGGCGAACCCCTGCCCGAACTGGCCGTCTATTTGCGCCGCAAATACGGCCTGGACGACCCGCAATTGGTGGACGCGGTGGCCCTGCTCCTCCGTCGCCTGCAAGACCGCCCGGCGCCCTGATCCCGCCCCTCGCACCAGCGCCCGTCGTACTATTCCCCTGACTAATGGCCTACGCCTAACGATGGAGCCGCCGGGGGGACAGATTCCCCATCCGCAATGGGGCAATTGGTTGATGGCCGGATCTCCGATTCGCGCTACAATAGCCCCAGACAAACAAAGAGATTAAATTTCATGCTCCTCCTGGTGCAAAGAGGCCTCGGTTCCCAGCCGAGGCCTCTTTTTTTAGTTATGAGCAATGAGTGATGAGCAATGAGGTGTACCTCGTACTTTAAACCTCAAACCTCAAACCTCAAACCTCGTCCTACCCCAGGGTGAGCAGGCGGGGGAAGCGGGGGTCGTCGGAGGCGAAGGGGCCGACCAGGCTCAGGTTGAGCCGGTCGGTGGTGAAAAGCCGCTGGGCCAGGTCTTGCACCTGCTGGGGGGTGACCGCGTCGATCTGCTCCAGCACTTCATCAATGCTGTCGATCCGGTCGAGCAACAGTTCTTGCCGCCCGCCCCAGGCCGCCACCGAGCGACTGCTCTCCATCGCCAGCAACAGATGGCCCTTGTGGTACTCCTTGACCTTCTGTAACTCGGTCTCGCCCACGGGAGCCTGGCGCACCCGGTCCAACTGGTGCAGCACCCCTTCCAGGCAGCTATCCACCCGCTCGTTATCCACGGCGGCATAGACGATAAAGCCCCCGATGTCGCGGTAATTCTGCACATAGGAGCCGACGCTGTAGGCCAGGGCGCGCTTCTCGCGGATCTCCACGAACAAGCGGCTGCTCATGCCGCTGCCCAGCACGCCGTCGAGCATTTGCTGGGCATAACGGTCGGGGTCGTTGTAGGAGAGGGCCGGGAGGCCGATGCAGACGTTGGTCTGCTCGGTCTCTTTGGTGAAGATATGGATGCGCGGCGCGGTTTGGTCGCTGACCACCGGGACGGGGACGGCGACCGTCGTTTGCGCGGCCTGCCCGCCGAACGCCTCGGCCACCCGCTGCACCACTTCGTCATGCTCCACCTGCCCTGCGACGCTGACTACGGTGGCGGGCGGGGTGTAGTAGGTCTGCAAGAACTGGAGCATCTGCTCGCGGGTGACGGCGCTGACCGTCTCCCGGCTCCCAGCCACGTCGCGGCCCAGCGGCCCATCGCCCCACATCGTCTCCTCGATCAACTGGTTCACCAGGTCGGGCGGCGAGTCGTACATGCTGTTGATTTCTTCGATGATGACGTGGCGTTCGCGCTCGATCTCTTCGTCGTCAAAGCGCGATCCGCTGAGCATGTCGGTCAGCACGTCGAGCGCCAGGGCGAAGTGGCGGCTGGGCACCACGGCGAAATAGTTGGTATATTCGCGCCCGGTGGAGGCGTTGAGCGATCCGCCCAGCCCCTCGATGGCCTCCGAGATTTCTTGCGCGGTGGGCCGCCGTTGCGTGCCCTTGAACAGCATGTGCTCGATAAAATGGCTGATCCCGGTGATTTCTTTCGGCTCATAGCGCTGGCCGACCCCATAAAAGAGGATGATGCTGGCCGACCGCGTGTGCGGCATGGCGCTGGTGAGGATGCGTAAACCGTTCGGGAGCGTGGTTTTTTGATACAAAGGGGGATTCTCCTGATGATGCGTGAAACGTGAAACGTGAAACGTGATGCGTGATACGTGATTTTGTCAGTAGCCGGTAGCCGGTAGCCGGTAATCAGTAAGCTATACATTTACGCAATACGCAATACGCAATACGCCGTACTCCATCACGTTTCACGTTTCACTCTCGTGGGCAAGGTACGAATACAGCAACTCTAACGCGGCGGCGACCGAGGCTTGTTTGTTGGCATC
>JBBSEL010000809.1:0-3003 GCA_038239755.1 Chloroflexia bacterium
ACTGCTTTGCGGAGCCTTTGTCGCGGCGGGTGCGGGGGTGGGGGCGGGTGTCGGCGCGGGTGTAGAGTCGCAAGCGGCGAGCAAGAGCGCCAGGACAACGAGCGTCAGCCCGGTAACGAGGGCTGGGGTGCGGGGTTTAAACATCGCCATATATCTACATATCCCCTTAATAAATTCCTGAAACATCGTCATGGTGCGCCGCCTGCATCAAATCGCGCGTCAGTTCCGCGTGCCCCAGGTGTTCGGCGGCGTGGCGGACGGCGATCCCGGTAAGAAACTCATAATGTGGCATAATCGCTAACACGATGCCATTCTCCTACAAAGAGCCAAAGAACCAGCGTTATTTATGCTAATCAGGATTTTCGCTGTCCGGATCACGAAACCATCTTTCACCATACATATTGTCGACGCTGTAAAACAGAGCATATGCGCCGAATTCTAATAGTGCTTCTTGTGCGGATATTTTAGGCTTTGGATGAGTACGTTTCCCCTCCCTATCAACATAGGAGTTATCAGGAAGCTCTCTACTATAAATACGTATTCCCTCTGGATTGGTATAGAAGTCATATCGGCGTTCCTGACTACCAGCAAGTTCATAAACCAAATCGCCTGGTAACACAGTATCACTCGCAGCGCGCATAGTCGGGTAATCGAGGGAGCGGGCGCGCTCCGTTAGATTGGGGAATCGTTCTCTCCAGGGAGAACAACTCAGTATTTTGTTTAGGGCTTCCTCACCAAATGTTATTAGAGCTTGCCAGTATCGCATACTAACCTCTGGATCGGAAATACGAAAGCGTTGATTCATATCAGTAGCACGATCAGGTTTGGATTCAGCAGCCACGTTTGGGCGGCAGCTTCCGATTTCTTTAGCATGGTCATCCCTGCGCCGCCTGCATCAAATCGCGCGTCAGTTCAGCGTGGCCCAGGTGCTCGGCGGCGTGGCGGACGGCGATCCAGAGGATCCAGCGCCCGGTGATCGTGCCCCGGCGGACGTGGGTGCGTTCGCGGTCCAGTTCGCCGGGCGGGAGGGTGGCGAGGCAGGCACGGACCTTAACCATGATCTCGGCGTGGCAGGCGCGAATCGCCTCGGCAGACAGGTCTTGCGCCAGGAACTCCTCTTCGCGGTTGCGGCCTACTGGCGTGCCGCCCAGAATTTCGAGGATGTTCTCCTCCACGTTCGCCAGCGTGTGGACGATCAGCACAGTGAGGCTGTTGCCCTCCGCCACCGGGGGCCGCCAGTTCAATCCCCCCGCGTCCAGCCCGTCCACGCAGGCGACCAGCCGGTCGAGCGTGCCGCTCAGGGCGCGGTAGGCGTCGGCCACTTCGGGATCCGCAATCGTCGGTTCGTCCATCGCAACCTTCCTGCCTATTCCGGCGGCATGTCCAGGTAGACCGTTTTGGTCTGGGTGAAGAACTCCACAGCGGCCTTGCCCTGCTCGCGGGAGTAGGACGACGAGCCTTTCATCCCGCCGAACGGCACATGAGGTTCGGCCCCGGCGGTCTCGGAGTTCACATGGATGATGCCCGCCTCGATCTCGCGGATGAAGGCGAAGGCCCGCCCGATGTCGCGGGTGAAGATCGACGCCGACAGGCCATACTCCACCGCGTTCGCCAGGGCCACCGCCCCGGCCAGGTCGTCGGCGGGCAAGATCGCCAGCACCGGGCCGAACACTTCGTCGCGAGCCAGGGTCGTGCCGGGGTCCACCTGATCGAACAGGGTCGGGGCGATGAAATTGCCGCCATCGGGCAGGCTGGTCCCGTCTCCGACCAGCACGCGCCCACCGTCTTTGCGCCCCTGGGCGATGTACCCGGCGATGCTCTGCTGCGCGCCGGGCGAGATGACCGGGCCGATCTGCACGCCGCTTTCCAGCGGGTCGCCCACCCGCAGCCCGCGCATCCGCTCGACCAGGGCTTCAGTGAAGCGGGGGAGCAAGGCGCGTTCCACGATGGCCCGGCTGGTCGCGGTGCATTTTTGCCCCGCCGACAGCATCGCGCCGTTGAGCGTCTGCTGCACCGCCTGCTCCAGGTCGGCATCGGCCAGCACGATCACCGGGTTCTTGCCGCCCAGTTCCAGTTGCACCTTTTTGCCCCGCTCGGTCGCCCGCATCTTGATCCCGTGGCCCACCGCGCCCGACCCGGTGAAACTGATCCCCGCGACCGCCGGGTGACCAGTCAGCACGTCGCCCACCGCGCCGCCCGCCCCGATGATGAGGTTGAACACCCCCGGCGGCAGCCCGGCCTCCTCGAACACCTCGGCCAGGTGGACCGCCGTGCGCGGGGTCAGGCTGGCCGGTTTGAGCACCACCGGGTTGCCGTAGACCAGCGCCGGGGCAGCTTTCCACAGCGGGATGGCGATGGGGAAGTTCCACGGCGTGAGCAGCGCGACCACGCCCAGCGGCTCGCGGCGGGTGAACAGCAGCGTGCTGGGGTTGGTTGCCGGGTAGGTCGCCCCGTCGGCCTCGCGCCCCTGCCCGGCGAAGTAGCGCAGGATCGCCACGCCCCGGCGCGTCTCGCCCAGCGCTTCGGGCAGCGTCTTGCCCTCCTCGCTGGCGAGGTCGCGGGCGACGGTTTCCACGCGGTTCTCCAGAATTTGGGCCGCCCGGTAGAGCAGGTCGCCCCGCGCCACCGCCGATGTGCGCCCCCAGCCCGGCAACGCCGCCGCCGCCGCCCCCACCGCCGCCTCGGCATCGGCTCCCGTAGAGGCGGGGAACAGCCCCAGCACCTCGTCCCAGCGCGCCGGGTTGCGGTTCTCGCCGGTGGCTCCCTCGGTAGCAGGCACCCAGCGCCCGCCGATGTAGTTGTGATAGGTCGGTCTGTCCATATTGCGCCTCGTGAGTTGCGGATTGCGGATTGCCGATTGCGGATTGCCGATTGCACAGGCAGGATAGCATAGCCGGGGAACCCTTGTCAACGCGGCCCTCTCCCGCCCCTGGGACACCCGCCCCGCAATTGTAGGATATGGCTCCGTCCATTGATGGTCGGGCACCCCCAAATATCGGGGAC
>JBBSEL010000810.1:0-2999 GCA_038239755.1 Chloroflexia bacterium
CCCACACCCGCGTCGTGCCATCCCACACCCGCGTCGTGCCATCCCACACCCGCGTCGTGCCATCCCACACCCGCGGCGTGTTGGTCTCCACATTCAGCACGTAGCTATTGGTGGTCGGGTCCCAACCGGTGTAGCCCCAGTAATGAGTGGTGGTCGTGAGATCCTGGCCCACGTTCAGGCCGCTGTTGGCAACGCCCAGCGTGGTCGTCAGCACCGCCTGGGGTGTATCCACCAACCCCGCGCCCTGCTCCCAGACGGTGTAGGCGGGCTGGTTGGTTGCCGCGTTCATGGCAGGGCGGGCCGTCATCATCAGCCGGTACTTCACTTGATCGTTGGTCAGGATGGGGGTCGCCTGGAGGATCAGCGCGGCAATACCGCTGACTTCGGCGGCAGCCATCGAGGTGCCACTCAACTGGTAGTAGTTATACTTGCCGAACGCGCCGTGGCCCATATCAATGTCTATGTCGCGTGCCTGGATGCGTGCCGACGGCATCTGGTGGGCCAGGAGCGCATCATTGGGCATCGGCGCGATGGTGCGCGAGGCGGGAACGAGGATGTCGGGCTTGACGAAGGCGGACTCGGTCGGCCCCCGGCTGGAATAGGTCGCCAGTTCGTCAAAGCCGCTGGTGGTGTACCGCCCGCTCTTGACCGCGCCGACCGTCACCACATAGGGCACGTTGCCCGGCACGGTGATAGTGCCCGGCCCCGGCCCGCCGTTCCCGGCGGCACTAACCACGGTGATTCCTGCCTGCCAGGCCCGCATCACTGCCTGGTTCAACGGGTCGGCCCAGTACGGCCCGGTTACCGGCGCATAAAGCGACAGGTTGAGCACCCGCACATTGTACAGCGCCTTGTTGGCGACGATCCAATCGATAGCGGCGATGACCCCGGAGTAGGTCCCGGCCCCGTTCTTGTCCAGCGCCCGCGCAATGAGCAGGTTCACATCGGGAGCCACGCCCACTGGCGCAGCGGCCCCGCCCGCCGTCAACGCGGTTTCGTGATAATCGGCTATCGTGGAGATGACGTGGGTGCCGTGCCCGTTCTGATCGACGCTGTTCGCCGCGTCGCCCCCGTTGTTGCCATTCGCCTTGCTGCGGGGCAAGAAATCGCGGTAGCCAACGCAGCGCCCGTCGTACTGGGTCATCAACAACCCGGTCGTGGTGTCGCGGTAGGTCCAGTATTCGGGGTGGGAAAACTTGATGAAGCCGGTATCAATGACCGCCACCGTCACGCCCCAGCCCTGCAACGGGCGAGTTTCGGTCTGGGTTGTGGAGGCCGACACCTGATAGTTGGTGCAGGCAACGCGGGGGCCGGTGACGGTCTGCGTGTGCAAAGGGGCCGCATCCACAGCAGCGGCGGGATAGAGCAGGAGGCCGCGGGTGTCGGTCTCATGCCCATCGTCGGCCACCTGCACCGGGCCGTCGGCATGAAGGGTCAGGCGTGGATCGGCCTGGAGGTGGGCCAGGGCCACACCGGACAGGGTCGCCGTCACGCCGTTGATGATCCCCAATGAGGCGGTCACGGTGCCCCCGGCCTGCTGCACAGCAGCGGCAGCGGCCTCCGAATTACCCGCCTGGACGATATAGGAGAAGGCGGACGGTGCAGAGGATGCGCGGATGGAATCGGAAGGGAGTAAAGCGCTGCTGATCAGCAGGATCAACAGAAAGGACCCCACGACGGGGCGTCGAGGATGGAGGTTAGAGCGGGTCATCGGGTGTCTCCTCGCAACAGGACAGAAGATGTCCTATTGGTGAGCATTCGGCCAGTCAGCATGTCGGGAGGCTTCCAACACAAAGAGGATTACTGCGAAGGGGACCCGTCCTCTTCAAGCCTGCCGCGTGCGCCCATTGATGTCGGACTGATGACTGGCTACCCAAAAGGTGTCTGGTACAGAAAACCAAATGAATGCGGGAATTAAACAAACGCTTCAGTCCGACCGGTAAGAAAAGAGCAATTTGCGTGCCACATTCGGACAGCGTGAGGGATCAATTAGGGGCAAGGATAGCGTTATTTAAAAAGGGCCAGGGGCGCTCACCCATGAGCGCCCCTGGTTGCTTGGGCAAGATCGATGGGGGTCGTCCGGAGACGATCCCCTGGTAGGCTAGCGGGCCGGGTCGAATGAGCAGTTGGGGAAGAAGGTCGTGGTGGCGATCTTCGCCATCTGCCCGCGAGTGATGGGCCGATCCGGGCGGTAGTACGCGCGGCCTTGCGGATCGCACGGCTCCCCTGCCCCGCCGCAGGGATACCCGTTGACGGCGCCGTGGGCTGCCACACGCTCGATGTAGACATAGAAGGTGCTGCTCGGCGGCACATCGGTGAAGGTCTGCGCGGTGGGCTGTTCCTGCCATCCTGCCGCGTTGGCATCCATCTTAGCGAGCTGGCCGCGGGTCACGTTGTTGCCAGGGCGGAAGTAGGGGCGACTAGTTGGGGCACCGCACGGTTCACCCGCGCCACCACAGGGGTAGCCGTTGATGATCCCGGTCCCGGCCAGGCGCTCGACCCACAACCAGAACGGGTGCGTGGGCGGCACATCTTCAAAGGTCTGCTGATCCTGGGGCACCAGCCCGGTGAAGCCCGCGCTGTTGGCGAGGATCTTGGCGACCTGCCCCCGTGTCACGTTGCTGGTTGGGCGAAAGTAGGGGCCGGGGCACGGCTCACCGGGTGCGCCGCAGGGGTAGCCGCCGACGATGCCCCGGCAGGCCAGGCAGCGGATAAAGGTGTAGAACGGCTGGTCCGCCGGGACATCGTTGAACTGGATCGTGCAGGTCGGCGGGCCGGGCGGCGTGGCAGTGCGCGTGGTCGTCGGCGGCACCGCCGTCGTCGTCACGGTTCGTGTTGCGCTGGGCGGTACTGCCGTCGCGGTTAGGGTCGGTGGCACCGCTGTGCGGGTTAAGGTCGGCGGGATCACTGTTGCAGTCAACGTTGGCGGGACGGCAGTACGGGTCAAGGTCGGCGGCACCGCTGTCAGAGTCAGCGTCGGCGGCACCGTTGTCGAGGTC
>JBBSEL010000811.1:0-2998 GCA_038239755.1 Chloroflexia bacterium
GATCCCATGTTCGCGTCGGGGACGATAGTGGTGCTGGTTGGGCCGTCCATGAACCAGCGCGGGGCGAAGGCGATGGTGTTGGCCCCGGTCGCCTTCCAGGAGGCGATGGCCGCCTGCTGATTATCGATCTTATACGGATCGGCGGAATAGCCGATCATGTTCACCCCTTTGATCCAGGTCGTCGGGACGGTGCTTTGGGCACTGGCCGGGCGGAGGCTGGGGCTGAGGGGGGTGAGCAGCAAGCCCAACAGGGCCAGGCTCGATACCAGGGTCACAATAACGTGGTGCGTTCGCCGCATTCAATGAACTCCTCTCGTTTTAGGCAAAAGTGGCGCGCCGCCGATTCGGGGAACCCGACCAGGCGCGACGATCTCTGGAACAGGTCAGGTTCCTTCTATATAACGCTCGAACGTTACAAACGGTTGTAGTAACTATACCACAAAAGCAGCCCCATCCGCCGCCCGCCCCGTTGCGTCGCCAGCGCACCTCCGCCCTGTCAGCCTTCGCTGCGCGGCCAGGCAATCGCGGTGTTCAAGGTGTTCTCTTAGGCCGGTTGTAGGATATGGCTCTGTCCATTGATGGTCGGGTGTCCCCGGCGTCGCGGGTTACCGGACATCAATGGACAGAGCCATATCCTACAACCGGCACCGATCTTTCTAACCAGATCTCAGTCCACACCCTTGACGGCCTCCCCATCCTGTGCTAAGATGATTAAGATTTTTTAATCGGCAAAATCCCTTTGCGTTTTGCCATCCCAAACAGGCCGACCGGGTGAGGAACCATGCAAGATGATTTAATCGTGCGCGATACGCGGCAACTCCAGGCGCTTAGCAATCCCCTGCGCCAACAGATGCTGGAGCACCTGTGCCGCGAACCGCTCACCGCCACCCAGCTTGGTCACCTGATGGACATGGCCCCGGCCCGCGCCCACTATCACCTCAAGCAACTCGCCACCGCCGGGCTGGCCGAACTGATCGAACGGCGCGAAACGTCGGGCATCGTCGAAAAATATTATCGCGCCGTGGCTCGCCGCTTCCACCTGACCAAGACGGTGGCCCACGACCCCACCGGGCACGCCGCCGCCCGCAACTCGCTGACCGTGCAGATCCACAGCGCGGTCGATGCGTTTGAACGGCGGGTGGAGGAAGAGATCGGCGCGAACGACGGCAGCCTGCCGCCCGATGTGGTCGCGGGCGTGCTCGACCTGCGGCTGACCCCGGCGCGCTATGACCGCTTCCTGGCCCGGCTCCAGGCGCTCCTGCGCGAGTTCGAGACCGACAGCCCGGGACAACGGCCCGGCAACCAGATCTATAAGATCATGGTCCTCGCCTACCCCGACAATGAGGTGCCCTCCCCGGCCCCCCCACCCCGCCCGAACGGATTGCACAAACCGCCGTCCGATAAGGCCGGTCAATAAAATTTTCTTGCGCAGGGGTCGGTTGCTCCCCGTCGTCACTGTATCCATCGGCTAATCCCCGTCGATTGATCGCTGCTTCCGTTCCGTTCCCCCCCTAAACCGTGTATAATTAGCACACGGCACTTCCTCGTTTATAGACAGCCACCCCACCCAGGAGGCAGAAAATTTCATGCAGCATGTGCAACGCGGTCGGCGCACCTCTCCCCTGGCCCCGATCATCGGCCTACTCATCCCCTTGCTGGTGGTCAGCGCGCTGGCGACGCACGGCGGCGTCACCGCCCAGACGGTGCCCGACCCGCTGATCGGGCAGATCATGGGCCGGGTGACCCAGGCCGATCTGCTAGACGTGGACGCCGGGTTGAGCGGTGAACATCCGGTCACGGTCGGAGGCCAGCCCTACACCTTCAGCACGCGCTACAGCCGCAGCGTGGCCGGGCCGCCCACCCCCGGCGACGGCGTGCAGAAAGCCTGGCAGTATGCCTACGAGCAGTTCCAGGCCGACGGGCTGACCGCCAGCTACCACGATTACACGGCGGGGGGCTATAACCTGAAGAATGCAGTCGGGGAAAAGCTCGGCACCCTCGATCCCACCCAGATCTACCTGCTGGTGGGGCACATTGACACCACCTCGCCCACGGGCAACACCGCCGCGCCGGGGGCCGACGACAACGGCACCGGCAGCACCATCGTCCTCGACGCAGCGCGGATCATGGCCCAGTATTCCAGCGACTACACCATGCGCTTTATCGCGTTCACCGGCGAGGAGCAGGGCCTGTGGGGCAGCGATGCCTATGCCCGCGATGCCCGCGCCAGGGGCGACGACATTCGCGGGGTGATCAACGTGGACATGATCGCCTGGGACTCGAACAACGACCGCCACGCCGAGGTCCACGCGGGCACGCGCACCGACTCGAACACCCTGGCCGACACGTTCTTCGACACGGTGACCAGCTACGGGATCAATCTGGCCCCGGTGCGCCTGACCACGACGGCCACCAACCGCAGCGACCATGCCTCGTTCTGGACCTACAACTATCCCGCCTTCCTGACCATCGAAGAGTTCAACGGCGACTTCAACACCGGCTATCACACGGTGCTTGACCGCCAGAACTGCGGCGGGGGCGGCTCTTGCGGCTACAACCCCGACTATTTCACCAGCTACAGCAAAGCCATCATCGGCACGTTCGCCCGGCTGGTGGGGGTCCACGAGAGCCAGACCGCCACCCCGACCCCGCCGAAGCTGACCAGCACCCCGGAGCCGCCCACCGGTACGCCGGTCCCGGCCACGGCCACCCCCGTCTCGCCGCCCGCGACGCCTACCCCCACCACCTGCGCGATGGGCTTTAATGACGTGGCGGCGAGCGACTATTTCTACAACGCGGTGCGCTACCTGGCCTGCCGGGGGGTCGTCAGCGGCTACCCCGACGGCACCTTCCGCCCCTATAACCTGACCACGCGGGGGCAACTCGCCAAGATGGTCGCGCTCGGCTTCGGCTACCCGCTGACCTGTACCACCCAGCACTTTGCCGACGTAGGGGCGGCCAACCCCTTCTATTGCTACGTGGAGACGCTCGCCAACCA
>JBBSEL010000812.1:0-2992 GCA_038239755.1 Chloroflexia bacterium
CACCACCCCGACCGTGGCCCCGACCGAAACCCCGGTCGTCCTCGGTAACGCCAATGCCAAGACGGTCATCACCATCTGGCACTCCTGGGGCGGCGATTATTTCAAGACCATCCAGAGCATCTTCGCCGACTATCAGAAGGCCCACCCTGATATCGCGATCAAGTTGCTCCAGGTATCGGATATCGACAAGAAGGTCCAGAACGCCGTTCCCGCGGGCGTTGGTCCCGACATCGTCGCCTGGGTTGATGACCACATCGGCCAGAACGCCCTCCTCGGTGTGATCGATCCCCTCGACACCTACGGCGTGGACAAGGCGTATGTGGACGCCAATTATGTGCCGGTTGCCGCTCAGGCCGTGACTTACGACGGCAAGATTTACGCTGTGCCGGAGTCGATGGAAGCTGTGACGATGATCTACAACAAGAAGCTGATCACCGCCGACAAGCTGCCGAAGACGACGACCGAGTTGCTGGCGAACATGGACACCTACAACAAAGCCAACCCCGGCCAGTACTACGCCGTCTGGAACCCCGCTGACGCCTACTTCAATGCCTTTGCCTTCTATGGCGCGGGCGCGCAGTATGTGGACGCGCAGGGCACTGTCGGCCTCAACAATGCCAACGGCCTGGCCGCGGCCAAGTTCATCCGTAGCCTCCAGGGCAAGATGCCCAAGGATATCAACTATGACGTGGCCGATGCGCTGTTCAAGGACGGCAAGGCCCCGATCATCTTCAACGGCCCGTGGTATATCGCCAACCTCGATACCGCCAAGATGGATTATGGCCTGGCGAAGTTGCCCGCTGTGGACTTCGGCAAGAAAGGCCCGGCCATGCCCTTCGTCGGCGTGAAGTCACTCATGCTCGCCCACGGCAGCAAGAACCCGCAGGCTGCCGTTGACGTGATGAAGTTCTTCACCTCGAAGGAAGAGCAGATCAAGTACTCGCAGGGCACCAGCGTCGTCCCGGCCAACAAAGACGCGGGCACGGCAGTGAGCAGCAACGCGGTCGTCGCGGGCTTCAACACCCAGGCCGCCGACGGTGTGCCGCTGCCCAACACCCCGTTCATGAACGCCCTTTGGGACCCGGTCGCTAAGGCCCTGACCGCGCTCTACACCGGCTCCGATGATCCGCAGAAGATCCTCGACGACACCCAGAAAGCCGCAGAGGACGCGATCGCCAAGATGAAGTAACGCGCCAGGGCGCGGTGCCACCCGGTGCCGCGCCCTGTGCCCTCCCGCCGGTTAGCGGCGCTGCCCGCCGCGCTCATCTCCAGGAGGAGGCCCCCAATGGCTCGCACCACGCTGACTGCCGACGCGGGCACTCAGACCGCCCAACTGTCCCAAACCGACTCGCGCGAGCGGCGGGATCGGTATCTGCATGTCGCCACTTACGTCGGCCCCGCTCTGATCGGCATACTCGTCTTCAGCGTCGGGCCGATTCTCTACAATCTCTTACTCTCCTTCACCAACCGCAACACCTTCCACTTTCCCCAGGCTCCCGACCTGTTCGGGCCGCCCCACACCGGGGCCTACACCTTCATCGGGTTGAACAACTACGTCCAGTTGTTCTGGTTCCGCAACGAATTCAACGTCGATTTCTTCCAGGTGATGGGCAACACGCTGCTCTACACGATTGTCTGCATGGTCCTCTTCTTTATCACTGGGTTGACGCTGGCGCTGTTACTCAACAGCCCGTACATCCAGGCGAAGAGTGTCTATCGCACGGTGATGATCCTGCCCTGGGCGATCCCGGCTATTGTTACCGCCCCCATTTGGAAGTTCTTCTTCAACAACGACTTCGGGCCGATCAACCAGATCCTGCGCTTAATCGGGATCGCCCACCCGCCACAATGGCTGGGGGAGCCGTTCTGGGCCTGGGTGGCGGTGGTGCTGGTCAACCTGTGGCTGAGCTACCCGTTCTTCATGTTCATCATACTGGGGGCGCTGTCAAGCGTGCCGGGGGAACTGTATGAAGCGGCACGGGTGGACGGGGCCGGGTTCTGGGTGCAGCTCTTCCAAATCACCCTGCCGATGATCCGGCCCGCTGTGCTGCCCGCTATTGTGCTCAGTGCGATCACCACCTTCCAGATGTTCAACACGGTCTGGATTATCACCGCCGGGGGACCGAATACATCGGTGTTGCGGCCCGGCTCGACCGAGTTCGTGATGTTGTATGCCTATAAACAGGGCATCCAGCAGAACAACTATGGGCTGATGAGCGCCTTTGCCGTTGTGGTATTTATCATCCTGTTCCTGGCGACCATTGCCAACCTGCGAGCGACCAAGCTGACGAAGGGAGCGTACGAATAATGAGCACGATTGAAACAACGAGCGCAGCCCCGGCGCGTTCCCTCTCTACCACCGAAGCCCAGGTCCAGGCCGAAGCCGATGCCTTACGCAGCCGCCAGCGCCGAGATTTCATGATCAAAAGTGTGCTGGCGAACGCCTTCGTGATCATATTCGCCGTGTTCACCGTATTCCCGATCTACTACGTGGCCCAGGCGGCGTTCCGGTCGGGGCAGTCGTTGTTCAGCACGCAGTTGCAGTTATGGCCGACAAACCCGACGCTGGAGAACTTCAACCACATGATCAACCAGACGCCGATGTTGACGTGGTTCAAGAACAGCCTGTTCGTCGCCTCGCTGACGACGCTGGCGAGCCTGTTCGTGGTCACCAGTGCTGCCTATGCGTTTTCGCGCTGGCGGTTTATGGGGCGCGATGGGCTACTGACCTTGATGCTGGCGATCCAGACGTTCCCCGGCATCCTGTCGCTGATCGCCATCTTCGTCATCTTCAAGGAGTTGCACCTGCTGGACAACCTGCTGGGGTTGGTCATCGCCTATACCTCCGGGTCGCTGGTCTTCTCCATCTGGAACTTGAAGGGCTACTTCGACACCATACCAGCGGACCTGGAAGAAGCAGCGAGGGTAGACGGGGCCACCCCCACCCAGGCCTTCTTGCGGGTCATGCTGCCCCTGGCGCGCCCGGCGTTGG
>JBBSEL010000813.1:0-2986 GCA_038239755.1 Chloroflexia bacterium
CGTAGTTGCAGACGGCCTGGGCGAACTGGAGGTTGCGGCCCTCGCTACCCGCCTCGGTACACAGCAACAGTCGGGCGGACCCCTTGAAGTGGTTGATGGCCGCCTCCTTCGCCAGTCGTTGCAACCCGCCGTGGAACACGGCCACGGCAGCCTGCCACTCGGCATCGCGTTCGCCGGGCACGAAGGGGCGGTAGAACGCCCCCCGGTTGAGCAGCCCGGTGTAGCGCGCCTGCAACGCCGCCGCCGCCTCGGCCAGTGTCGCGCCCTCCACCGCGAACGCTGCCAGCATCTCGTCGCTGATCAACGCCCCCATCTCGGCCCATTGCCCGCGCAGGGCCATCGGCCCCAATTGCTCCCCGATTGCGCCCCAGCCGTGCAGGTCAAGCAGGGTGCGGTAGGTCGGCGTCGAGGCGTAGAAGGCGATCTGCTGGCGCACGGCGGCACGCATTTGCCCCCGCTCCTCCTCGGTCGCCCCGGTGATGGCGAAGACGGTCGCGCTGATCTGGATGTCGGCGCGGTTCCGCCCGGCGCTCTCCAGCCCCTCGGTGATCCAGGGCAGGATCGACTCTTGCAGGTAGCGGACGGTGTGGAACGGGTGGACCTGGAAGCCCTGGCACGTTTCGCCCGCCAGGCGGCAGAGCTGCTGGTTCACCCCGGCGATAAAGACCGGCACATCGGGGTGGGGGATCGGGCCGGGGTTGAAGAAGGGGGTCATCAGGCTGAGGCGGTAGAACTCGCCGGTATGGCGCAAGCGTTCGCCGCTCTGCCAACTCTTCCAGACGGCGCGCATGGCTGCGATGTAGTCACGCAGGCGGGGGGCGGGCGCGGCCCACGGCATCCCGAAGCGCCGTTCGATATGGGCCTGCACCTGTGTGCCCAGCCCCAGCATGAAGCGGCCCTCACTCAGGCGGGCGATGTCCCAGGCGGTGTGGGCGGTGGTGGTGGGGCTGCGGGTGAAGGCCAGGGCGATAGCCGTGCCCAGGCCGATCCGCGTGGTCGCCGCCGCCGCCAGCACCAGCGGGAGAAACGGATCGTGATTGATCTCGCTGGTCCACAGTGCGTCGAAGCCGACCGCTTCCGCCGCCTGCGCGTCGTGGGCCACCCGGCCCAGGTCGTTGATATCCAGCCACCCATCGAAGTACATAGCGCGGCTCCTTGTGGTATTGCTCTTGCTCTTGAGGATACGCCGATTGCTCCCCGGAGTCAAGCCGGGTGCCGGGCGGCGTTTGGTCCTGGCCGGGCCGGTCGGCGATCCCGTTTCTTGGGCGGCGAAAGATCCTGATGTTGATGTAACCGTCGCCACTTGCGTTGTCGCCGATCTTCAGGTACGATCACTATACGAGCTACCGTGGTAGCCGCAACCGGCGGGAGGAGACCCCACACCCTATGGCAATTCTGGACGATAAGGTCCGTGCGTTTTTGGAGGCCCCCCGCTTTGCGGTGGTGGCGACGATCAATCCCGATGGGATGCCCCAGCAAACCGTCCTCTGGTACGAGTTGCTGGGCGACGAGATCATGATGAACACCCGGCGGGGCCGGATCAAAGACCTCAATCTGGTGCGCGATCCGCGTCTGTCGTTCTGCATCGAAGACGATTACCACTACCTCACACTGACCGGCACGGCGACCCTGATCGAAGATCAGGCGGTAGCGCAGGCGGATATCCGCAGCCTGGCGATCCGGTACCACGGACAGGAACAGGGCGACGCGCAATCGCGCGACATGTTCAGCAAACAAGAGCGGATCACGATCCGGATGCGTATTGATCATGTGGTCGTCGATCTAGCTTAGCAGCGAGTTGTGAGCAGCGAGCGGTGAGCAGCGAGCAGCGAGCAGCGAGTGCTGAGAATTACGCATCACGCATCACGCGTCACGCGTCACGCGTCACTAACCACTAACCACTAACCACTCGTCAGGAGACATATGATAGTTGCATTAGCGGGCGGAGTCGGCGGGGCCAAGCTGGCGCACGGTCTCTATCAGGTGTTGCCGCCCGACACCCTGGCGGTCATCGGCAACACCGGCGATGACCTGGAAACCTGGGGGCTGCACATCAGCCCCGACCTGGACACGGTGCTCTATACCCTGGCCGGGCAGGCCAACCCGGCCACCGGCTGGGGCGTGGTGGATGAAACCTGGAGCGCGGTGGAGATGATGGGGACGTATGGCCGCGAAACATGGTTCCGCCTGGGCGACCGTGACCTGGCGACCCATATCGTGCGTACCGACCTGCTGCATCGGGGGCAGACGCTGACCGGGGTGATGGCCGATCTGGCGGCGGGCCTGGGCGTGCAGGCCAAAATCCTGCCGATGACCAACGACCGGGTCCGCACGATGGTAGACACCGACGCCGGACGGCTGCCGTTCCAGGTCTACTTTGTGCAACGGCATCAGCAAGACACCGTGCTGGGCGGCTTCTTCGAGGGGGCCGACCTGGCAAACGTCAGCAGCGAAGTGATCTACGCCATCGACCATGCCGACGCGATCATCCTCTGCCCGTCGAACCCGATTGTCAGCATCGGCCCGATCCTGGCCGTGCCGCTGATGCGCGACCTGCTGGACGAATCGCCCGCGCCCAAGGTGGCGGTCAGCCCCATCGTCGGGGGCAAGGCGCTGAAGGGGCCAGCCGACCGGATGCTGGTCAGCCTGGGCCACGAGTCGAGCGCGCTGGGGGTGGCCCGGCTGTACGAGGGGCTGGTCCAGGGCTTCGTCATTGACGATGTGGATGCCGACCAGCGCCCCGCGATCGAAGCCCTGGGGATGCAGGTGCTGGTCACCGGCACGGTGATGCAGACTGACGCCGACCGGGCGCGGCTCGCCACCGAGGTACTCGCCTTCGCCCGCTCGCTGGAACAGGCGACGAGCCTCTCTCCGTGAAAGTGGTGGCGCTGGTGCCGGTCAAGGCGTTCGCCGCCGCCAAGACCCGGCTCAGCCCTGTGCTGGCGGCAGACCGCCGGGCCGATATCGCTGCCCGGCTGCTCGATCA
>JBBSEL010000814.1:0-2984 GCA_038239755.1 Chloroflexia bacterium
GGTAAGCGATTTCCCTGGCAGTGTGATCTTCCTCTCCCTGGCCGCCAGCCGAGGAGTAGAAACGGCCCAGCAATTGCTTACCCAGGCGGCGGAGGCCACGGCGGCTTTACCCGTGCCCACTCAGGCGCACCGATTGTTGGTCATCGATAATTTTGAGCATGTGCTCACCCTTGCTGCCACCCTGGGCCAACTGTTGGAACGCGATCCGCAGTTGACGATACTGGTGACCAGCCGTGTCGTGTTGCGTATCTACGGGGAGCATGAATTTGATGTCCAACCGCTGGCTGTGCCAGCTTCCCCCTCCCTCCTCGCGGTGCATGACTTGGAGCAAGTCGCGGCGGTACAGGTGTTCGTCCAACGCGCCCAGGCGGTGCGCGCCGATTTCGCGCTGACTGATGAAAATGCGGCATCGGTCGCGGCGATCTGTCGGCATATGGACGGCTTACCGCTCGCCCTGGAACTAGCGGCGGCTCGCATCAAGACGTTTACCCCACAGGCTTTGCTCAGTCGGCTGGGTGATCGCTTTACCCTTTTGACGGGCGGCCCCCGGAATGTGCTGGCCCGCCAGCAGACCCTGCGGAGTGCGATTACCTGGAGCTATGATTTGTTGGAGCCAGCGGGACAGCAGTTGTTTGCCCGCCTCGCCGTCTTCGCGGGCAGTTTTGCGTTCGATGCAGCGCAAAAGATCTGTGTGCTGGAGGAGGATCACGAGCAGGATCTGCTGGATCGGCTGATGGCCCTGGTGGATCAGAGTCTGCTGCGTCAGAGTGACGAGGTGACAGGCGAGCTACGATTTGGGATGTTAGAAACGATCCGCGAATATGCCTGGCTCCAATTAGGCGAATTAGGCGAAACGACGCTTTTACAACGGCGGCACGCAGAGTATTATCAGCAATTGTTGGAAGATTTACAGGCCCAGCCCTTCGATCAGGATCTGGAGGTCCACTGGTTCAGTGTCGAGAAAGCCAACCTGTATGCGGTCTATCACTGGGCGCGCCGTGACGACCACCCGGAGGTCGTCACCGCACTCGGTTTGGCGTTGTGGGAGTTGGGGGTGGGGTCCCATCTGGAGGGCGGCTCGGCGGCAGGCTGGGACCCCTTACTTTAGACGCTTGTCTGAAAAGAGTGACGACCCGGTAGGTCATGATAGCTGTGCGCTTAACCGTGGTCCGTTCATTCGCGGGCGCTCCGCAGGCACAAAATTAAGCTCTGAATGAGGCGAGGCCACGCACGACCACGGTTAAGCGCATAGCTACCGATGTGGGGTGCTTCGCGGGATAGGATACTCACCGCTCGTCGGTTAGGCGACCGATCTCCCAGGTGATATCAAAGTAACAGTGATGGCTGCTGATGACCGTGTAGGCATAGCGTGTGTCGTTTTGCAGCAGCCGCGCGCCCGCCTCGCAATAGCCCTGGACCATGCTGGGGTACCCGGGATAGTCCTGGAGCGTAAAGCGCCAATGGCGCGGTTCTAACTCCTGCATCTCGTAGGTGCCATAATTCTGCGAGGTGGCAAATTGCCGGGGCAATGCGCGCAAGATCCGTTCGATACTCACCCGCCGCAGGGCGAAGTAGATCGCTTGCACGAGCGATGTCTTGACGTACAAATTCAGTGCCTGGCCCCCCAGCCAGCGGCGGGCTTCGTCCAGGGGATACGTGGGCAAACACCGCTCCGCCAGGAAATCGAGCATCTGGTTGACGTGAAATGGGGATGTATGCGGTCGCCCCAGGTACGCGGCAAACTCGGCGCGTGCTTCCGCGCGAATGGCGGGGGTCAGGTACGGCTCTGCCGTGCGCAGCGCGAGGTCCAACGGCTGCTTTACCAATTTTTCGCTGTCCGGAACGGGCGGGCGGGCGCAGCGAACCAACGACGCGGATTCGGTATGATCGTAAGGATGTGGCATCGTTTAACCCCTTTCCAGCGGTTAGCCTAGCTGTTATCTTTCGCCAATCTCTCGTGCCGTAGTGCGGCCAGCAGCACGATCGGCACGAGGAGCGAATAGAATATATACCGGAATTTGCGCCGCCCGATGGCCCAGGCCAACGCTTCCCCATAATACGGGAGCAGGAGCAGGGCGGCCCCTCGGCTGACTAGCTTTTGGTTTAGCTTTGCTCGTTTTATCGGCGGCGGCCCCAACGTTGCGGCAGCCCCCAGGTAGAGCAGGACCACGACACTGGTCAGCGCGATCCAACCCAGGAAGTTAATCACCGGGATACCCGCCTTGCCGTTCGGCCCGCGGATCTCCGGTGCGTACACCCCATCACGGGACCATTCCCACAGCCCCTGCTCCAGGCCCATACAATCCATCAGTAGATCCAGGCTCGTGGCGGTGGCCGCCGTGGCGGCAGGGAGCAGCCAGCGCCCGGTCGTGGGACTGATCAGGTGCTCGACCAGGGCAAACGCCGCATAGCTAATATTGTACCAGCCCAACACGGCGCCTATCGGTACGCCCTTGATTTGCGGGTGGGTATGATGCCGCAGCATCTGCAAGCCATGGATGGCGACCGCTTCGCCGATTGCCGCCAGGCTCAGGCTGACCCCGGCGAAGAGCACCGTTCGTCGCCCGCCGCGCACATACAGCGAATGGGCACTGGCGAATGCGGCGATGATCAGGGCTTGCGCCAAGATCCCCTGATCATAGGGCGGCGCGCCCTTAAACGGGTGCTTGGGTCCGTTGATCATCAGGGGCGGTCTCCAACTGGTTCAACGATTCCTGCCAACCCGCGACCAGCATCCGGGGGGTCAGCAGTGCGGTCGCGGGCTTCAAGAGGTGCAACACTTCCACCAGGCGGTGATAGACCCAGGGGTCGCGATTGGCCCGACGCAAGACCAAGTCGATGTAGCGATGGATCAGTCGGGTCGCCAGATTGCGCTGCCGCCCCACCGCTTGCGGATAGCGGAAATCTTCGCCAGTCGCCAGCAACCAGATGGGCTGGTTCACCCTGGCTAGCTCGCGCTGGAACCGCCGCGCCCAGCCGCTGAC
>JBBSEL010000815.1:0-2982 GCA_038239755.1 Chloroflexia bacterium
AACCCGATCGACGGCAAGGTCTACACGGTGCAATACTTCCAGCGGGCGCGCTATGAACGGCACCCGGAGAACGCGGGCACCCCCTATGAAGTGCTGCTTGGCCTCCTCGGCACGCAGGTCGCCCAGCAGAAGGGTCTGTTCCCCGCGTCCGGCGCGGCCTGCCCCGCCGTGCCCCAGGCCAGCTATCCCCCGCTGGGCCACGCGCCCGACTTTTCCTGGATCGCCGGGAAAGTGATCAATACCCGCATCCAGGGTGGCTGCACCTATGTCAGCTATGACGGCAACGGCGGCCAGGTGAACCCCAACGGCGACGGCTGGAGCGCGGCGCAGGCCGCCGGGCTGGCCGCCGAGGGCACGTCGGTGGTCTTGTTCGGCCACCTGGCCGGGCCAGGCGAACCGCACGAGATGTGCCCCGGCCAGGCCTATATCGTCGATCATGCCCAGGCCAACCCGGCGCATTAGCCCGTTGGCGCATCACGAAACGCACGAAGGACACGAAGATTTAGCTTCTTCGCGTCCTTTGTCGTGGAATTGGGCCGGTTGGGTCTTGCCGAAAGCCGAGTCATTCAGTACAATGTTAGGAAGTTGTTGTGGGGCGTTGGGCCGCACCATATGAGCGATACGCATCCAGAATTGAGGGGCGGCGCGCCCGAGGAGGAACAACTGGCTTGGGGGCTTTCATCTTTGTTGTGAGCCTGGCGCTGGTGCCGACGCTGTTCTACATTCTACTGGTCTGGTGGCTCGACCGCTACGAAAAAGAGCCGGTGAGCCTGTTGCTCCTCGCTTTTGTCTGGGGCGCGGTGCCGACTATTGCCCTCTCGCTGGTCGCCGAGATCGCCTCGTCCCAGCCGCTCTACGCCATTGACCAGACGGTGGGCGACCTGATCTCCACGGTGATTACCGGCCCGTTTATCGAGGAGGGGTTCAAGGCGCTCATCCTCTTTACCCTCTTCATGGCCTTCCGCCGCGAGTTCGACGACGTGCTCGACGGCATCATCTACGGCGCGATGGTCGGCCTCGGCTTCGCCTTTGTCGAAAACGTACTCTATGGCATCAGCGCCTCCGCAGAGGGGCTGGGTAGCGTCGCAATCCTGGCCGTGTTGCGCTCGGTTATTTTCGGCCTGAACCACAGCATGTTCACCAGCGTGACCGGGGCGGCGCTGGGCTATGCGCGCAGTGCCAAGGGCCTGCGCCGGGGGCTGGTGCCTGTCGCCGGGTTCCTGGGGGCCTGGGGCCTCCACGCCACCCACAACGGGCTGAACAGCCTGGGCGCGCTCGATCCGGGGGCCGGGTGCCTGGGCCTGATCGGCAGCATCCTGGTGGACTGGGCTTTCCTGGTGGTGGTGCTGGTCATTGCGGGCCTGGCGGTCGGCAAAGAGCGCCACTGGATCGAGCAACAATTGGTGGAGGAAGTGCAAGTGGGCCGCCTGACGCCCGACGAGTACCACATGCTGACCTCCTCGCTCCGCCGGATCGGTGCCCGCTGGGGTGCGCTGACCACGGGCGGTCTCGCCGCCTATCATCGCCTGGGCAAGCTCCAGGGATTGGCGACCGAGTTGGCTTTCCGCAAGCAACAGGTACTGGTCGATCACGACCCGGCCTGGAGCTATTATGACATCCAGTTATTACGGGCGCGCATTGATGCGCTGAAGGGGACGCAAGCCGTGGCTCCGCAACCCCGAGGAACCTATTATTAGTGCGGAGTGTGGAATGCGGAGTGTGGAAGACCAATCCTCACTCCGCATTTGCTATAGGGGGAACCATTTCCATGATGACGAATGAGGAAAAATTCGGGCTAGAGGGCTTGACCTTTGATGACGTGCTGCTGATGCCCGCCTATTCCGCGGTGCTGCCGACCCCGCGCGATATTTCGACCCAGGCGCGGCTGACCCGCTCGATCCAGTTGCAGATCCCGCTCTTGTCGGCGGCGATGGACACCGTGACCGAAGCGCGGCTGGCGATAGCGATGGCCCGCGAGGGTGGCCTGGGCGTGCTGCACCGCAACCTGTCTATCGAGGACCAGGCCAGCGAGGTTGATAAGGTGAAGCGCTCGCAAGCCGGGATGATCGTTGACCCGATCTGCCTGGGGCTGCACAACACGGTGCGCGAGGCGCTGAACCTGATGAGCCACTACCACATCTCCGGCGTGCCTATCGTGCAAAATGACCGGCTGGTCGGCATCCTGACCAACCGCGATATCCGCTTTCTGGAAGACCGCGACATGGACGATCCGGTCAGCGAGTGGATGACCGCCGCGCCGCTGGTGACCGTGCCGGTGGGCACCACCCTGGAGCAAGCGCAGCAGATCCTGCGGCGGCACAAAATCGAAAAGCTGCCCGTAGTAGACGAGACTGGGCGGCTGCGCGGGCTGATCACCGTCAAGGACATCCAGAAGAAGCTCCAGTTCCCCAACGCCACCTATGACGAGCGGGGTCGCCTGCGGGTCGGGGCGGCGGTGGGCGTGGGGCAAGACGGCGAGGACCGCGCCGCCGCCCTGGTCGCCAACGGGGTCGATGTGCTCTTTGTAGACACGGCGCACGGCCATTCGCGGGGGGTGATCGATCAGGTGCGGCGGCTGAAAGCGCGCTTCGCCACCCCGGTCATCGCCGGGAACGTCGGCACCGCCGAAGGGGCATTGGCCCTGATCGATGCCGGAGCCGACGGGCTGAAGATCGGCATCGGGCCGGGGTCGATCTGCACCACCCGCATCGTCGCCGGGGCCGGGATGCCCCAGATCACGGCGGTCTGGCTGGTGGCGAACGCCGCCGCCGCGCACGATATCCCGGTCATCGCGGACGGCGGCATCCAGTATAGCGGCGACGTGGCGAAGGCCATCGCGGCGGGGGCCGATACGGTGATGGTCGGCAGCCTGCTGGCCGGGGTGGACGAAAGCCCCGGCGAAGTGATCCTGCACCAGGGCGAGCGCTTCAAGGAGTATCGCGGCATGGGGTCGCTGGGGGCGATGAAAGAGCGGGTGTCCAG
>JBBSEL010000816.1:0-2982 GCA_038239755.1 Chloroflexia bacterium
ACGAGGGTTGCGAGTTGATAATCACGAGGGAGTAGAGATCCTGTCATCCTGAGCGCAGCGAAGGATCTTCTCCGGGGTCTATGGTCGTCAGGGAACAGCCGGGATCGTCGTGAGCGATCATGTAGCCCCAACAAGATCCTTCGCTGCGCTCAGGATGACAGCAACCTAACAGATAAGACTTGACGACTGTGCAGGATGATAGGTAAGACACCGCCGCACCTAGCCAGGGAGCCACCATGAACGACGAGTACGACCTAGACTTCGACACACTGGTCAGCGAGCCGCGACCCTACCAACCCCCACCGGTTACTCGCCAATCCCCAACCCCCAACCCCCAACCCCTGACCCCCGACCCCCGCGCAAGCCTGGGTGAGGTCGTCGCCGCCAGCTATAGCCGCTTTACCGCCGAGAGCTATAAGCTGCACGACTTGCCGCCGTTGGGTGGGTTGGTCGTGGTGGAGAATGTGCTGGGGGTGGTCTGCGAGGCGGGCACCGAGGGGCTGGGGCCGATCAATGCGCGGGGCGGCCCCGACGATGCCGACGGCGCGGTCTACCACCACCACCCCGACCTGGAGCGCACGCTGAAAAGCCAGTTCAGCGCCCTGGTCGTCGGCCACACCGCCGGAGCCGATGCCGCACTGCCGCCCGGTGCCCGGCGGATCATCTACACCTACCCCGATTGCCCGCCGCGCGTCCACTACAAAGCCTACGCCGCCAGCGACAGCGAACTGTGCGCGCTGACCGAGCGCCCGCACTACCTGCGCCTGCTCCTCCAGGCCCCCGACGCGGCGGTGGACGAGGTGATCATCCACCTGCTGGCCCGCGCCTACCGCGTGCGCGAGGGGGACCGCACCCACCTGCTCCGCACCACCGAGTTCCTGGGCCGCCTGCTCAAAGGCCAGTACGACCGCCTCGTCGCCATCCTCGAAACCGTCGAGGCGCTGACCGAAGATGTAGTGCCCAGCACCGCGCCGCGCACCAACGGCTCGCTACCGCCGGGCGTGGGGCAGGTGCGGATTTAGCAACAGTTAGGAGAGCGATTTTATGGCGCTTTCATTAAAGGAAACGCAGGCATTAAATGACCTAGCAACGCTCCTTTACAACTTCCTGCCAGGGGAAGCGCACCCGTATGCAGACCAAACCGTTTCTTTTAAAGGTGTTGCTGTAAAAAGCGGGTTAGGCGTTTTCTGGCCTGGTGGTAGCAAATTACCCGCCATCGCCAAATTGCTTGCATTAACCCTCGAAAGGAGGCGAGAGCAATTTTGTAAGTTGGTTGTGGAGATTGTTCGAGCAGCAATGGTTTATCGACAAAACAAGGGTCCGTCACTTACACGAGAAGAAATTGAGCAACTAAATGAGTTAGTGGCTAAAATTGGTTTCAAGATACCAGAGCTTCATGATCCGAGCTTCCTGAAAGAGTTGCCACGTGCAGAGAAGCAACCTACTGTACAAGCTGAGGTTACTGTATCTACCGCGCAGTTGCAGACTTTACAAACGCGCTTGCTCAACATCACAACGATGGTAGCAACAAAACGCGGGTTCGCATTTGAGCCGTTTTTAGGAGAGTTGTTCGAGTTATATAAGCTTGCGCCCCGCGCATCATTCCGTCTGACTGGTGAGCAAATTGATGGAAGTTTTCAATTCCAGGGTTCTACATATCTTGTAGAGGCCAAATGGCATGGAGATCGTATCGGGCAAGCTGACTTACTCACCTTCTTTGGCAAAGTAAGTGGTAAAGCGCAGTGGACCCGTGGTCTCTTTATCAGCATATCAGGTTTCAGTGAAGATGGGCTCGAAGCATTCAGTCGTGGGAAGCCAACCAACATTATTTGTATGGATGGCCTAGATCTTCATCATGTGCTTCAGGGACAACTCAATTTGCTCACAGTTCTAGAAAGAAAATCTAGACGCGCAGCAGAAACAAATGAAGCCTACGTTCCCGTTCGGGAACTATTCCCCGGTGTAACTTAATGAAGTCCCAGTTCTTTGACGCAGTCGTTGGCCGCCTGCGAAATCCAACGCCGAGGGGCGAGAGGAAATGCGGTGATCAAGACCAAAGTCAGCGTGCAGATCGGGCGTCCGGTGGACGATGTGTTCGCCTACGTCACCAGGGTTGAGAACTTCACCTACTGGCTGGGTGATCTCATCCGCGCCTCGTGGCAAACGTCGCCCGGCCCGGTGGGACTGGGCACCACCTTCACCCAAACCAATCATTTCCTGGGGCGCAACTTCGATACCCACTTCGAAGTCATCACCTTCGACCCGCCCCGGCAGTTCTGTGTAGTCGCCACGACGGGCATCGCCCCGTTCGGGGGATGCTACACCTTCGAGCCGGTGGACGGCGGCACCCTGTTCACGTCCATCGCGGAAGTGGAGGGCGGGGGCCTGTTCAGCCTGGCCGGATCGCTGCTGATCCGCGCCATCCGCCACCAGATCGAAAGCGGGCTGACCCGCTTGCAGCAGCTTTTGGATAGCCGATCCGACCGGGGCAATTGAAATACAGCAGTTGGAGGATGTTGCATGATCACCACCCGTGTCACCGTGCGGATTGCCCGCCCCGTGGACGAGGTCTTCGCCTTTGTGACCAACCCGGCCAATTTCCCCCGCTGGGCCGGGGCGCTAGTTACGGCAGCGCAGCAAACCTCGTCCGGCCCGCTGCGTGTCGGGGCCACCTTTCGCCAGAGCAATAAATTCCTGATCCAGCGCTTCCAGACCGAGTTCGTGGTCACCGTCTACGAGCCGCCACGCCGCTTTGAGTACAAGAGCACTGCCGGGCCGATCCAGTTCGCCGGGCACTACACCTTTGCTCCTGATGGCGATGCGGTGCGCTTCACCTCGGTGGACGACAGCCAGCCGGGCGGCTTGCTCCGGCTCCTCGCCCCGCTGATCCAGCCCCTGGTCCAGCGCCAGATCGAAACCAACCTGGGCAACGTCAAGCGCCTGCTGGAAAGCGCCAGCCCGGCCCGCCGCTAGCCTACCCCG
>JBBSEL010000817.1:0-2979 GCA_038239755.1 Chloroflexia bacterium
CCTCCGCCGTGATCTCGGCCACCACCGCCTCACCCAACTCGGCCCGTCGCCCGGACACCACGACCTGCGCGCCTTCCCGCGCAAAGAGCAAGGCCGAGGCCCGGCCAATCCCGCTTCCCGCCCCGGTCACAATCGCTGTCTTTCCTGCTAATCGCAACGTATGCTCCTCCGCTCGTCTGTTAGGCTACCCTGTTCTCGGTCGTCAACCCGGCTCTCCGGCAAGGGTGGGGCTACTGCCCCGGCTGGAATCGGCGGTTTCCTGGCTCACGAACTCGGCCAGCACCCGCTCTTTGACTTCTTGAATATGCCGCTCCATCGCCGCCTCGGCAGCGGGACGGTCCCGCGCCCGCAGAGCGGCCAGGATCGCCTGGTGATGATCCAGCGACATTTCCATCATCGATTGAAAATGGATGCCGTAGAACTGGAAGACCCGCAACTGGGCCTGCACCCCCGCCAGCAGGCCGGACAACCGCCGGTTGTTTGCCGCCTGGACCAGCATTTCGTGGAAGGCCCGATCAATCGCCAGAAACGTCTCGCTAGCGCTGGGATCACCCGCCAGCACCCGGCGGCTCACCGCGTCCAGGTCGGCTTGGGCCTCGGCCAGATCGGCGGCGCTCAGGCGGGGCAGCGCCAGGCGCACGGCCAGCACTTCCAACGCGGCGCGCACCTCGTACACCTCGCGCACGTCCTCGCTGGAAAAGTGGGCGACGTAGAAGCCCCGGCGGCTTTCGGCGCGGACGATGCCCTCTTGCGCCAACTGGTGCAGCGCCTCGCGCACGGGCGTGCGGCTGACCCCCAACTCCTGGCTCAGGCGCAGGTCCGACAGCTTATCGCCGGGCTGCAACTGGTGGCTGACGATCCGTTGCCACAGCAAATCATAGACCTGCTTGCCGAGCAGGCTTTGCTGGATCAGCGCGTCGCTGCCCGCCCCATCGCGCCCGCCCCCGGTCCGGTCGGCGAGTGATTGCGTATCCATTGGCCGCGTCCTACTCACTTCGTCTAGATGATGGGCTGCCCACGCTAGCCCTTGACGGCGCCCACCAGCAGGCCCCGCGAGATATAGCGTTCTAGAGCAACTGCCATACCGATAACCGGCAGGATCATAATCAGGATCAACACCGACATATACCACCACTGCGGGCCACGGGTGGCGTTCTGCGCGGCTACGGTCAGTGGCAGGGTTTGCGCGTTGGCCCCGGAGAGGAACAGCGCCAGCAGGTACTCGTTCCAGGCAAAGACCAGTACAAAAAGGAAGGTTGCCACCAGCCCCGGCACCGAAATGGGCAGGACAATGGTCGAGAAGATGCGGTAGCTGGACGCGCCGTCTATCGACGCACACTCCTCCAGTTCGATGGGGATGGTCTGGAAATAATCGCGCATGAGCCAGATCACGATCGGCAGGTTGGTGGCGACGTAGGTGATGATCAGCGCCAGTTGTGTGTCCAGCAGGTGGAGTTGCTGGAACAGGATGTAGATCGGGAGGACCACCGCCACCGGGGGCAACATGCGTTGGGAGATGAGCCAAAAGGCGATGTCGTTGTTGCCCAGGGTGCGCCGGAAGCGCCGCGCCACCGTTTGCAGCAAGATTACAAAGCACCCTAGCCCCGCCACCGCCGCCAGTTGCCAGGGCACCCCGGCCACCGCCGCCACCGCCGCCCCGGCCACACAGCCCAGGAAGGTCAGGATCACACCAACGCGGGGGCGGTACTGGAAGCGGACCAGCGCATAGGCCGCCCCCGCACCCAGCACCAGCGCCAGCACCGAACTGGCGAGGGCCACGACGACCGTATTGATGTAAGGCCGCAGGGTATCATTCCCCAGATCCACGAAGATATACCGCCAGGCATGGAGCGACGGCTGGAAGTCCACGAACGGGATATAGACCGGCCCGCTATCCACCTGGATCGGCAGCTTGAACGACGTGACCACCAACCAGTAGATCGGGAACAGGACGACGAAGGCCCAGAACCCCAGCAGGAGGTACGACACGATCATGGTCGCCGGGGAGGGGCTGAGCAGCGAGTGGCGGCGAAACAGATTTCTCATGCGGCCTCCGAGACGCGATGGCGCACCAGGTTCACATAGGCGGTGCCAAGGAAGGTGACGAGGAACAACAAGGTATAGGCGATAGCGGCAGACCCGCCCAGGTCCAGTGTGCGCCAGGCCAGGAAGGCATGGAGCGTGAGCGACTCGGTCGCGGTGCCCGGCCCGCCGTTGGTCAGGATGTTGGGCAGGTCCACGATCTTCATGCCCTCGATCAGCCGGATCAGAATCAGGGTGCTGCTCACCGGCAAGAGCGCGGGCCAGGTCAGATGGCGGAAGACCTGCCAGCGGCTCGCCCCGTCCACCAGCGCGGCCTCGACCGGCTCCACCTGCTGCCCTTCCAGCGCGGCCAGGAGGACGATGAACATGAACGGGGTCCACTGCCAGATATCCCCGATGATCACCGCCGCCCGCGCCCCCCACGGATCGTTCACCCAAGAGAAGTTGGTCAGCCCCAGCAGCTTCCAGATCGGCTGAAACGGCCCCTTGCCGGTGTCAGTCAACATCTGGAACATGTAGCCCACGCCGACCGGAGTGATCATCATCGGCAAGAGAAAGACGACGCGGAAGAAGCGGCGGCCCGGCAACGGCTGGGTGGTCAGCAGGGCCAGGCCCAGGCCCAGGAAATACTGGACGGTGAGGCCCACCCCGACGTAGATCAACGTGACCATGAGCGTGCCGGGGCGCGCGCCGGGGCTGAGGGTCGTCACCGCCAACCACAGGCCGCCCGCCAGGACCAGCGCGACAAAGGCGCGCCCGATCAGGCCGACGAGGGAAGCCCGGTGCCCCCGCACCGTCGCGATCAGCCACCCGGCCAGCAGCACCATGCTCGTGCCGAAGATGATCCAGCCCAGCAGCGAGGGCTCGCGCAGCACCCCCAGGAAGTGGGTGCGCGAGGTGCCAAACACGAGCTTGTTGTAGTTGTCCAGCCCCACA